>JAHJDG010000175.1 GCA_018812265.1 bacterium
GCCGACGGCCCGCGCGATCCGGGGATGCATCGCGTGACGTGGAACGCGGGAGATCAATCCAGCGGCATTTACTTTGCCCGTCTCGCTTCCCCCGCCATCCGTCAGAAACCGGCGACGCAGAAGCTGATCCTGCTGAAGTAAGTAGAAAGACTAACTCCACAATAAAACGGGCTGTCCCTTATCTATGGGACAGCCCGTTTTTCTATCGGTTATTCCGATACTTCGTCACATGCGGATTCTCCTGGCAGCATCCACCATGTGCTTGAGCGCGGGACGGACCTCCTCCCAACTCCGCGTTTTCAAACCGCAGTCGGGATTCACCCACAGCTGCTCAGGAGCGATCACCTGAAGAGCGCGGCGAAGCAGCTCCTCCATCTCCTCGACGGTCGGCACACGGGGCGAGTGAATGTCGTAGACGCCCGGCCCGATGTCGTTGGGATACTGATACTCCTTGAAAGCGGCCAGCAGCTCCATCTTCGAGCGCGACGATTCGATGGAGATCACGTCGGCATCCATTCGTCCGATGGCGGCGATGATGTCGTTGAACTCGGAGTAGCACATATGCGTGTGAATCTGAGTTTCCGACTTGGCTCCGGCGGCGGACAGACGGAAGCAGTTCACGGCCCACGTGAGGTAGTCGTTCCAGCGGTCGCGACGGAGCGGCAAGCCCTCGCGGATGGCGGGTTCGTCAATCTGAATGACCTTGATTCCAGCCGCTTCCAGATCGAGGACTTCATCGAGAATGGCCAGCGCGATTTGTTCGCAGGTGGTCTTACGCGGCTGGTCGTCGCGCACGAACGACCACTGGAGGATCGTCACCGGCCCGGTCAGCATTCCTTTCACGGGTCGCCGGGTCAGCGACTGCGCATATTTCGACCAGGCGACGGTCATCGGCTCGGGTCTGGAGACGTCGCCGAAAATGACCGGCGGCCGCACACATCGTGAACCGTAGCTCTGTACCCACCCGTTGCGGGTGAATGCGAAACCTTCAAGCTGTTCGCCGAAATACTCGACCATGTCGGAGCGTTCGGATTCGCCGTGCACCAGAACGTCAAGCCCGATCTCTTCCTGAAAACGGATAGCCTTTTCAATCTCGGTTCGCAGGGTGGCTTTGTATTGTCCGGCGGTAGACTTGCCCTTGTTGAAATCGGCGCGGGCGGCACGAATCTCTTTCGTCTGGGGAAACGATCCGATGGTGGTAGTGGGAAACGGCGGCAAACCGAGCGCCGTCTCTTGAGCCTTGCGGCGAATGGCGAACGGTGCAGGACGATCGAACATTTCGGGCGTGATTCGGGTGACGCGCTCCTTCACCGCCGGATTGTGGATGCGCTTCGACGTGCGGCGAGTGGCATGGGCTTCACGATTGGCTTTGAGTTCTTCAGCGACCGCGTGCTCACCTTCATTCACGGCGCGGGCCAGAATCACGATTTCATGTACCTTCTGCTTGGCGAAGGCCATCCACGACCGCAGCTCATCGTCCAGCCCGGTCTCCAAATCGAGGTCCACCGGCGAATGTAGAAGCGAGCACGAGGGAGCGATGAACACGCGTTCTTTGCCGAGTTTTTCCGTGGCCATACGAATCACGCGAAGAATCGCATCCAAGTCAGAGCGCCAGACGTTGCGGCCGTCCACCACGCCCAGCGAGAGGATCTTGTCTTGGGGAATCGCAGCGAGAGCTTTTTCGAGTTGCTGCGGCGCGCGCACGAGATCGAGATGAACTGCCGCGACTGGCAAACGAAACGTGAGATCGAGGTTCTCTCGAAGCTCATCGAAATAGGAGGTCAGAAGAATCTTGATTTTCGCGGACGCCGCCAGACGGGAATATGTCTTATTGAAGGCGGCGCGAACCTCTTCGGGAAGATCGAGCACCAGACACGGTTCGTCTATCTGCACCCATCCGGCACCGGCATCAGCCAACCTGCGCAGCACCTCGATATAGACTTCCAGAAGCGAATCAAGCAGCGAAAGCGGCTTGACGCCTCCGCCGATGCTCTTCCCGAGGTGGAGAAACGACACCGGACCGAGCAGAACCGGCCGAGTGCGAATTCCGAGCGACTTCGCTTCGTTGTATTCATCCACAAGCTTGGTGGAAGCCAGATGGAAGGTCATCCCGCGCTCGAACTCGGGGACAATGTAGTGGTAATTGGTGTCGAACCACTTCGTCATTTCCATCGCCGGAGCTTTGGCGCTCCCGCGCGCCATAGCGAAGTAGGTATCGAGGTCAACCTGATCGCCCGACCATCCGTAGCGCTTGGGAACGGCTCCCAGCATGGCCAGGGTATCGAGCATATGGTCGTAGAGCGAGAAATCTCCGCACGGAACGTGGTCGAGTCCGAGCTCCTTCTGCATGAGCCAGTTGTCACGTCGGATCGCCGCCGCCGTATCGAGAAGCTCCTGGCGGCTTGCCTTGCCCGACCAGAATTTTTCGACGGTCTTCTTCAGCTCACGGTCGGGTCCGATTCGCGGAAAACCCAGATTAGTGGCCAACACCATTCAGCCAACTCCTTTTCACACTGACGATTAGGTTTTAGGAATCACGCTCCAGCTCGCCGATTCGGCAGAGCGAATCCTTCGGAAGACATTAAAGATAATCGAATTCAAGGCAAAAGGCAAGAACGGAGGCACAAATGGGTCGCCAAAGCTCGGTTGTTGCTTTCGTCCTGTAAAGTGGGAAGAACCGGTCATTAAGCATCTGAAAAAACCTCTCGCGTGGCTGCGAATAGCCTTGACATCGGAAGAGTCTTGACTTATAATACTCCTATTAAGAGAAAATGAATCCGATTTTGAGCTTTTCTTATCAAGGAGCAGCCATGAACCGATTCTATCTGGCTGTAGTCGTTGTTCTTGCTCTGGCAGGACTGGCACATTCACAGGCTTGGGATGCCACCACGACGTTTCAAATGGGTGGTTTCTGCGCGGCGGACAATATCTGCTACCCGGATCCCTCCAATCCTGACTGGGGTACTCCTGTCACTAACGCTTACCAGCAATTGGGATTAGTGCCGGGCATCCTCGGATTCGACTTGCTTGCCTTCCGTGCCGTGGAAGCGAACGAAAACACCTATGCGGGTCACCCGTGCGGCTACACGTACGCTCAGGCCAAGTGCGCGGGACTGGGAATCGTTGACGGAATCGGAACACCGGAAGTCCTGATCTGCTGGGGTATCAATGATCGTGCCGAAGGAGATCCCGAGATGTTCGCAACCCGAGGCATTGACTCGCTCGACATAAGTGTGGTCCTCGATGTCACGGGACTTCCACCCGGTACGCCGATCATCATCTACTATTCGTGGGATCATTACGGGGGAATCGGTGGCGATCACGAGACACAGCCGCCGAGCACTCCTTTTGAGGATTCATGCCGAGCCACCGGGACGCTCAATATCAGCGGCAAGCCCGAACAGTTCCGGGGACGGTTCGACTACTACAGCCCTCCATTCGGTCTGTGGGGAACTAACCGGAGGCAGAACCAGACTGACACGCTGATGCGCACCGTGGGAGACCAGATCACTGTCACGGTATCGCTACGCACGGCCAGCCACGCGAACCATCTCTGGCCGTGGACCGACCTGGATAAAAGTACGGCCTCGGAGTGGGGCCAGATCCGGCTCCGTATCGGTTCCCCGCCGACCCCCACTCCCCCCGACTCTCTCTACACATCATGGCTGGAATTCTCGCAGGACATCGGTGCGGATGCCGAACTCAGTGACCCGAACGTGAGCGGCAACGAGCGATTCGATCCGGGCGACGCCTACCAGTGGCAGGGGCCTCCGCTTCCGCCGGGCGGAACGGACGGGATCCGCGATGATCAAGTTCTGTTCGGTCACGATCCGTTCCCAGCAGTTCCCGATTTGGCCGTCCCGCCCGCCACTCGGGCTCCGGTAGGAAGCGGACTGCCCCCCGACTCGCTCCGCGATCTGTACTTTGACCTGGACGGCCATGATAATCTTGAGTTGGATATCCGCGATCACATTTCCGGCCCCGGCTATCCTTCGATTCCGCCCTTTCCATCACACTGCATACACGGTGGCGAGTATCTTTTCATCTCTTTCGATGATGATCTGGCTCCTCACTACACCACCGGAGCCGTCCCGGTCGGCTCCGCGTCACCGTGGACGGCGCTGATCTACGGAAAGAGTTCGACCACCGACGAAGTCATCGGACTGAACGTCTTTCCCTTTGCCCCCGGTGTCGTGTACTTCCAGTATCCGTACCTGACCGAGGGCGGAGTTCACCAGAGTCTGCTGCCCAATCCGGACGGCGGCGAATCCGAAGACGATGACGTGGATGCACTGGACATCTGCGACGACGAGTGCGGATTCTGGTACTTGTCGGTAGATCACGAGGCGACCTACGGCCTCGATCCGGGGGTGATTTACATCGCCCTATCATCGGGTCCTGTGCCGGTCGTTAGTCAAGTGCACCTCGGCACCATAGACGGGACGGACATTGACGCTTTCGAGTTTGTCTGGATCTGGGACGAATCGGCACAGAGAAACGGATTGGCATTGCTCTTCAGCGTGGATGACGACGATCCTTTAACGGCTCAAGACGAATCGGGCGGGCTTGATCCGCGGATGATTTACCTGTCGTTTCTGAACGGGACGTCGGTTGACTATTTGGCATCTCCGCTGACCGATGACGTGGACGCGATCACCGCGTGGGATACGCCGCTCTATACCGACTATCGTCCGCCGCCGATCTGCCCGCCGGCGGACAGTCTGATCATCATCTACGATTATGCTAATTCTGTGGTAACCGTCTCGTTCTACGCACCGCAAGACGGCGAATACGAGATTCGCACCGCCACCGATCCCAGTGCAGAGTATCCGTCTGATTACACTACCGAGGGATCCTTCACCTGTGCCCAGGGGCGGAATTCCTGGGATGACGGTAACACGATCCTCGACTACAAGCGATACGTGGTGGTACATATCTGCCCATAAACGTCGTGAAATCTTGGATCAACTACAACGCGGGCGGCCACTGGCCGCCCGCTTCTATGCTGCTGTGATTCCTTGTCGCTACTTGAGTAGGATCATCTTGCGCGAGGCCACGAAGTCTCCGGCCCGGAGGCGATAGACGTAGATGCCGGCGGCGGCTTGCACTCCCGAACCGGTCTGACCGTTCCATGTCACGGTATGCGAGCCTGCTTGTCGAAGCTCGTCGGCCAGCGTGGCCACCCGCTGACCCATGATGTTGAAGATCGTCAGCTCGACGCGCGCCGCTTCCGGCAGATCGAAACGGATCACAGTGGTGGGATTGAAGGGATTCGGGTAGTTCTGGTAGAGCTTGTATGCGGTGGGTACGGAAACGCGTGGTGCATCGTGTGTGCGGCCGTTCAGCACAGCTTCCATGCGATCCAGAACCGTCAGCAACCGGTCTTCATCGGGCGCAGCGTCCAGACTACCGATCGTATCCCACGGCGCTTGCTTGAGCTCAACCATCAGATCGAGCAGCGCCGCTTTTTGATACTTGTAGTCAGTATCGGCTTCGTTCAGCATCGCGAGAAACTCATTCTGCGCGTCCTCGTACATCTCCATTTCAACCAAACACCAGGCGGCTGAGGCTTTGGCCTCGAACTCGAGTCCGGGGTCTTTGGTCGTGTCGGCCACCTCAAGGAAGTACGTCCGCCGGTCTTCCCATTCCTGTCCGAGTCCGTTTTCGCAAGCCATCATGCGTTCCGGACACAATTTCGCTTCGGGGCTTTCGGGATAGGTCTCCAGGATATACTTGTATCCATCGTAGGCCTCCTGATACAGCATCGTGTTCTCTTCGATCCAAGCCTCGTCGAAGAGAGCTGCTGCGATGGTGGGCATGCAATAACCGAGATTGCCGAGACCACACCGGTCATCTTGAGCGGCGATATCATCGCCATTGTTCTCGTAAGCGGCGGGATACAGGTGAACATCGCACCAGTAGTTATTGGTGACGTCGTGCCAAGTAGGTGTGGCGTCCATGATCTGCCAACCGTCCGGTCCGCAGACCTTGTTCCGGCCGTTGCACAGTTGGAACTGGGCGTTATCGAAATAGATCTGGGCTCGCGGTTGGCTTTCGGGAGGCCGATTGTTGACAAAGGTGTTCTTGCCGGTCTCGTTGGTGGCGGGAGCCATCCTTGTGTGACCACCCAAGGCTGACAATCCCGGTCCGTAGTTGTCGCGGCTGATCACGCAATGCAGGGTCAAGGTCCCGAACGTGTTGCGGATGCCGCCGTAGAAATAGGTGTTGTTGGGAGTGTCACCATTCTCTTCGAATATGGTTCTGTCCAATACACAGGATGAAAATCCATTCAGCCACAAACCCGATCGGGAGGCCAATCGGATCGTGCAATTTGTCAGCGTGACGCGGGAATCGCAGGCCGCCAGCACTCCATAGCCTCCCCCGTTGATGGAACAATCCGTGAGGTTCACGACGGCATTCATCGCGGCCACGGCAATACCGCAATCGTTGAACTGACAGTTGGTCAGGGAATCACTCGACGCCGACGCCCGAATCGCCACCGATGCGTTCTCGAACACGCAGTTCTCGAACACGTTTTCCCCGCCGTTTAGGTAAATGCCGCGCCAAGCATTCTCGGGACTGCTATCCACCCCTACGAACCGAATGGGATTTGCCGGTGATTCAGAAATTGCAGTGATTTGACCGCCATCTTCCACAACGATGCGACCACCCGGTTCGATCTCGATTTCAAGAGATGCCGATGGATCATCACTTAACATAATATCCAAGCGGCCGTGACGAGGAACAACGATTGCGCCCTGCGATGAGATTCTCAAGCGAAGAGGAAGCACATCGGCACGAATTTCGACGGCATGAGATGCCTTGAATTTGCGGTTGATGACAAGTGGAATCCCATCCCCGCTGAGATCTATGGTGTTGTCTATCATCAGACATCCCAGTAGGGCGACATCAGCAGGTTCCGCGCTGGGAGCGACAAGAATCGCAGCCAATGAATTGGGAGCTCCCCATCCCCAGCTGTTGGTATGACCCCGATATCCTTGAGAGCCAAGTGCAGGATTGAAGCACGTCATCTTGATTGCATTGCAGATCTCTGTGGCGGTCAGATCCGGTGCCGATGACCAGACCAATGATGCGAGTCCTGCTACATTTGCAGCGGCTGCGCTGGATCCGCCTACCCAACTCCAGTCCCATGTTTGGCAGCCGTGGCTGATCAGTTCATTCAGCGCTCCTCCACGTGGGCAATCTGCTGCAGAGGAGGTCTCGGTTGCACATCGGATGTCAGAGTTGTTGAAAGGAGGGGAGTAGTCTGGAGAATGGCAACGGTCCACGCCACCTGGACCACGAAGAGTCATAAATTCGCTTCCCGGACTCCCTTGAGCAAAATCACCCTGCGACGTATATGACGCTACAGCCAGGACATTGGGATATCCGTTCTCGTATCCTGAATTTCTTCCGCAACCCGCGAAAAAGGCGGGAAAGCCGATGTCCTCGTAGAACGTTGAACGACCGGTTGGAAACACGAATAAGACGTTGTGCTCGAGTCCATATAGAATTGCGTCTTCGTAGGCGGTAGGATATGGCCCAAGCGCCGTTTCGCAGTCGGTGATGGGATCATCCAGTGGTGGGGTTGCCCATGCCAGAAGTAAAATTTTATTGATGCTCGGTTCGTAATTACTTATCGCCGTAACAGCCGGTACCCATGCGCTAAGAAAATCACGCCAGTCTGGCCCCCGATGCCATATCTTTGAGATAAGAATTGAGGATTCGCTATTGATTCCCGCGATCCCGAACTCTTCATCAACTATTGCACCAACAAGACCCGCCATTATCGTCTCATGACCGTGGTAGTCGTGCCAAGAATAGTTGCGACTTGCAAACCACCTGTCCATATAGAAATGCTCTATCCTTGTGCTCCCGTTGTAAGCATTGAAGAAATCAGGATGTTCTTCGCACTCAGGACAGCCCCAGAAAGGAAAGAAATCGGGGGGGGCAGGCGGGAGAACCGGTCCCTACCACGTTGATAGCACAGCTCTGATTTCCTCGTGTTATTTGCCATGCTTTGACGAGGTTGAATCCCCGTCCTGTTTGAGGCGGGAAAGGCCATTCGTCAGGCACGTAGCTCAAGTACGGGCGCTGATCAGGCCACAGTTCATCCCAAGGTTCCCATTCCTCAAGGCAAGGTTCGACAACCAAATCCGGGTGCGCTCCATCAATCCATGGAGATGATCTCAGAAAAGAGACGACTTGAGTGAGGTTTGACGGAGATGGCAGCTCATAGAGTATCCAGCCGGGAAGCGGTGTGTCGGCCGTGTCTGCACCAAGTGTTTGTTCGATAGCCTCAACGGTATCATATGGAACGGACGGCTTGTACTTTACGAAGACCCTGTCACATGCAACAAGGAATGTCGCTTTTTGATCAACGAAGAAAGTGTCAACACAAGAACCTTCAGGTGCCAATTCGGCTCTTGCTGAAGTGAAAAAGCCGAACATCGTGATTAGGACGAGAAGAATCGCGAACATGGTTACCTCCTTTAGGTCGGATAGACCAGTTGCCGATCATACCCAGAATACTGACCACGCCCAACAGAATTCCTTGATAAGGGCTATTTGACGACGACAATCCGTGTTTTCCATGTTCCCACAGGTGAACCAATCTGCAAGAAATATGAGCCCTGAGGCAGATTGGGAATCACGACCTGTATCTTTGTCTCCCGAGCACCTTGTGCAGGCTGTGCGGGGAAAGCCCAGACTTGTCTTCCCAGAAGGTCGAACAAGACAATTTTCGGTTCGCCCCCCACGATTGTTGGAATTTCGATAGTAAGGTTGTGCCCCACCGAAATTGGAGCCGGAAAAATTCGTAACACTTGTTGATATGCCTCCGCGGGCCGTCGAGGATCTATTGCGTTGCCTCTCCGCAGCCTCCCGATTCCCCGCTCGGAAGGACCTTCCGAAAGCGGGTAGGCGCCGGTCGCGTAGATCCAGTCGCGGGAAGGATCATACCCGATGATATTCTTGAAGAACACACCGATGGGACCGCCCCACAGTGGTATCCATGACTGTCCGTTATCCGTGCTCTCAAAGACCGTGTCCACGATAGTGTAGAACAGATGTCCCGGTTGCTCCGGATCAACAAGAATATCGCAAAAACGGGTGTCTTGCCAATGCATCGTGTCAGCCGGATTGAGGAACTGCCACGTACGGCATGTGTCTTGACTGATTACGGGATAGGTTGCGAAACGCATCTGATCGCGCCAGTAATAATCCGCGCTGGCGTAGATCGTTCCGGGTGCGCTCCCCCTCGGGCCGGTTCCCCCGAAGTAGTAGGAGGTAAAGGTGGTATCCCACCAGCAGCGCCAAGTAGCTCCAAAGTCGGTAGACATTCGCAAGCCGGCAACATGGGACTGGATAATATGTCCCTCAATATCATCTAAAGTCATCAACTTGATATTTCCGCCCAAGTTGTAGTAGCCCGACCATGTTGCACCGCTATCCGAGCTAAAGAAATAGTAACTTGCATCCAGGTCAAAGTACACATAGCACCACGCATGAAGGCCATCGGCGAACCACCCGGCTTCGCAACCTGATCCGGTAAGAATTGAGATTCCAGCGGACGCCTGTTGCCAGGTCAATCCGCGATCCAAGGAGAGATAGGGAGCACTAGGTCCATAGCGCACGGAAGCCAGAGCACGTTCAGGATTGTGCGGATTCGCTTGAACGGCAATCACACTCACTCCAATCGGAATTCCACTGTCCCGCAACTCCCATGAATCCCCACCATTACTGCTATAGTAAGGACGAAAATACAGATAGGGATTGGCGCCCGGGTGATCGCTCACTGTGGTCCAAACTCCCGAATCCTCTGTAATGATGCGAGTAATCGAACCGACATCATGCCCCGGAAGCGGGGATATCTCTTCCCATTCCGGCTGTCCCCAGGCCATGCCTCCCGCGAAGAGGATCGCCATGCCTACCAAGCAGGTACGCACTATTTTACCCATAAACGAGAAAACCTTGCCGCACCTGTGCCGCAAGGTCATGGAAAACCTTCTCATCATGTTAAATCCCCAATTGTTCCGCCGCACCGCCATGCTCCCGTCCTCCCATCGCTGATGCTCACGTAATATAGCCGTTTTTTTTGCATTGTCAAGAAGTCTCAATCAGTTTAAAGTAATACTATGAGTAAGTAAGAACAAGTAATTGCTTCACTCTGAGGTATCGTGAGGTTATGCCTCTCCGAACGGGTTGCGGATGCCGCCGCGTGATCGGCTGGGCCTTGTCCCGTTCCCTGCACGCATCCTTCGTCGTGGAAGCCTTGAAGCAGGCACTGAAGCATCGCAATCCGCCGCCCGGCTGCATCCACCACAGTGATCGCGGGGTGCAGTACGCCTGCGGCGAGTACACGGACCTTCTGCGGCAGCACGGCTTTCAGATCAGCATGTCGCGCAAGGGCAATCCGTACGACAACGCCGTGGCCGAAAGCTTCTTTAAGACCCTGAAGAAAGAAGAAGTCTATCTGTCCGACTACCGCACGCCCGAAGAGGCACGGCGACAGATCCAGCACTTTATCGAGCACGTCTACAATCACAAGCGGCTGCACTCAAGCCTCGGCTACGTGCCCCCCGCTGAATACGAACTTCAATACAAACAAACCCAAATCGCTGCCTAACCTAAGTGGATACTGTGTCCAAAAAATGGGGTGCAGTCCAAGGAATTCATCAAGGACAGTGTCAGTGCAAGTGGCGTGATGATAGTAGAGGAACTCATTCCAATCATCATTGTTGCACTCATCCTTTCGATCGACTAGAGCATATCCAGCAACAAAACGTCGCCAGGAATTTGTTTCTGGTCGGTACAGAGAATCTAGAGTCCATGGGAATTCTCCCGCCCGAGTGACTGAAAGGAATGCGACCGAACACAAGAGACATGCCCACAATCTTAAATACAATGCTGTTGCTCGTTTCATTTTGCCTCCCTTACTCGAAAGTGTGATACCTTTTGATGCCGCTATCTCACTATCTTGCCAGGAACGCGGTTCGACAGTGGTGCTTATACGGTGTGGAAATCCTGACCAAATATGGACCGCTACTCCAAGCAGATGCATGCCAAGGTACTGAGTAATGCCCCGATCTGAGTCTAGAATTCAGGAGCACCTCTAGTCGTTGACCTAGAATATTGTAAACTGCTACCATGATCGGAGCATTCTGCTCGATTTCGAACTGGATGAGTGTGATTTCATTGAAGGGATTAGGGACAATTCTTAGATCAAACGCTATCTCCGTTGAGGGGGGCGCAACGGATATATTAGAAACATCCCACCGCCACAGACCACCTTGCGGATTGGACAAATCTTTCGTCAGGCCAATGTAAAGATACGTTCCATCTGAATTGAAAGCGACCGTGTGTACTCGATGTCCGTAAAACGGTGCGTTTTCCATAGCCGACCATGTGGTTCCACCATCATTCGTAAGGTAGATTCCATCAACACTTTGAGAATCAATTACGGCACTTGTTGTGTAAACTGCAGTCAGTGAATCCAAAGGATGACATGTCAAGAACCCCCAATGAATTGTATAGTCGAGTGTATCCATCGTAATCCAAGACTGCGCTCGTTGCTGCAGGGTCGCCACTAAGTCAGCCGGTTGGGGATCATGAAGATTGGACTGCACCCCACATTTTGGACACGGATTCGCATCTTAGGCGGGGGTGATGGCGGTTTGTTTGTATTGAAGTTCGTATTCGATCGGCGGCACATAGCCGAGGCTGGAGTGTAGCCGTTTCTGATTGTAGACCTGCTCGA
>JAHJDG010000176.1 GCA_018812265.1 bacterium
GGCACATGGCTTGCTCTGGAGAAGGCATGATGTTCATGCGAGGAGACGTAAGGCCCATCGGCCACGGAAAACGCTAAGCCATGCTTGCCATTATCGGAATCGTTGTCGTTATCGTTGGAGTCGTCGGCGGATTTTCCATCGCCGGCGGTGAACTCCTCGTTCTGGTGCAGCCGGCCGAGTTCATCACCATCGGCTTCGCCGCCATCGGCTCGATGCTGATTTCGGTGCCGATCAAGACGCTGAAAACGATCATGGGCGACATCGCGGGCGTCATCAAAGGCGGCGGCCCCGATCGGTCGCTTTACATCGAGGTGTTGCAACTTCTCAACGACCTGTTTCAAATTGCCCGCAAAGACGGGATTATCGCCCTCGAACCGCACGTCAACGAACCGAAAGAAAGCGCCGTTTTCCAGAAGTACCCTCGCATTCTGCAGAATCACTCCGCACTGCCGTTCATCTGCGATACCATTAAGCTGTTCCTCGCGGGCAGCGTTCCGGCGCACGAGATCGAATCGCTGATGGACGCGGAGATTGACACGCACCACGAGGAAGCTCAGGTTCGTCCGGCCACGCTGGCGCGAGTCGGCGATTCGCTGCCGGGTCTGGGAATCGTGGCCGCCGTATTGGGAATTATCGTTACCATGGGTAAAATGGACGCGGGCGCGGCGGTGGTGGGTCATCACGTGGCGGCGGCCCTGGTGGGAACCTTCCTCGGCGTGCTCTTGGCCTACGGATTCGTCAATCCGCTGGCCGCCAACATCGAAACGAAACTGCGCAGCGATTCGCGTCTGCTTTACGTCATCAAGGCGGGTATCACGGCGTTCGCCAAAGGCATGGCGCCGTCGGTATCGGTCGAGTTCGCGCGGCGGGCAATCTTCCACAGCGAACGGCCGAGCTTCGAGGAGGTCGAAGAGATGATGCGGCAAGCCCGGAGCACAGGAAAGTCATGAGCGGAACCGATCAGAAACATCATGACGAAGCTCCCGTCATCCGCATTATCAATAAGCGCGGTCACGGCGGCGGGCATCACGGCGGAGCGTGGAAAGTCGCCTATGCCGACTTCGTCACCGCCATGATGGCGCTGTTCATCGTGCTGTGGATTCTCGGACAGGACGAAGCGACGCAGAAAGCCGTAGCCAACTACTTCCGCGACCCCCAGGGCAAATCATTGATTCTCAGCGGCCAGGGACCGCTCGATAAATCCAGCTCGATGTCCATCCGCCGCGAAAGCGGCGTGGATCCCAGCCTGCTCGACCTGAAGGGCGATCCCTTGCGCGCGCTCGAGGAAGAGGCTGAAAACCTGCGGCTGATGATCCAGCAGGAACCCGAGCTGCAGAAGCTCCAGGGACAAATCAACATCGAAGTCACGCCCGAAGGCGTGCGGGTCGAGATCAACGAGAGCCAAAACCACGCGCTCTTTGAAACGGGAAGCGCCCGACTCTCCCCGGAATTGACGGAAGCGCTGCGAACCTTCGGAGAGCAATTCGGCAAACTGGGGAATCCGCTCATCATCGAAGGTCACACCGACTCCGCTCCCTATGCAGCGACGAGCTCGATGAGCAATTGGGAACTCTCCACCTACCGTGCCAACGAAGCCCGGAAAGTGATGGTGGAGGCGGGACTGCCGGGTTCGCAGATTTTCATGGTGCGCGGATTCGCCGATCGCAAACCGCGATTCAATGATGGGGCCGATCCGCGCAATCGCCGGATCAGCATGTTGCTGCTCAGTGCCGAGGGATTGCGGATTGCCAAGGGAGTCACCTATGCGCCGCCGACTCCGTCTTCCGGCCAACCGGAGAACCAGCGGTGAAGCGGGGAGTTCGGGTGTTGCATCTGCTGGCCCCGGGCCAGCATGATCCGCCGGAAAACGTCCGTCAGGCGGCCGGCGCGCTCCGTCTGCTCCCCTGGGGCATGCCGGCGGACGCGCCCACTCGCGAGTACGGGCCGGAAGTGATTACGTTCGTCGGATCGGCGGACGAGGACGTCCGCGGGATTCTTCAACCGCTGGCGGATCTTGCCATTCCCGCCGTCGGCCTGGGAATCCGACGCTTGGACGTTCTGGCAGCCGGAGTGAACGCTAACATCGCGGCCGCCGATTTACGAGTCGTTTTGAATCTTGTCGTGGCCCTGGCCGCGGAACGCCGTTTCAATCCGGCAATGGCGCCGAAGACGGCCAATACCGTGGCCGTCGCGGTGGATGACCTGATCCTTTTGCTCGAACATCTTCTCACGTTGCGAATCCCCGATTACCGCGAGCGGGCGTTGCGGGTAATGGAGGCGTCGCTCTGGATCTGCAATCATCTCAATCTGCCGCCCGAAGAAATCCGCGACATCGTTCGCGCGTCTCGGCTGCGGGAGATCGGCAAGTTGGGGGTGTCCGACCGTCTGCTGTTTGCCCGCCGAGTGGAACGCACGTCCGAGGAGCAGACCGCCTATAATCGCTACCCTGAATTCGGAGCCAACGCACTGAATCACTTGCCGGTTCTCCGGACCATCGCCAACATTGTCGAACATCAACTGGAGAACTTCGACGGCAGCGGCCCGCGCGGGCTGATGGCACACCAGATTCCTCTCGGTTCGCGGATTCTGCGCGCTGCCGGCACGTTCACCATGCTGCAGAGCTCACCCGACAAACCCGCCGCCCCGCGTGACGTTGTGGCGGCGCTCGAACGCGGCCGCGGTACGCTCTACGATCCGCTCCTTGTGAAACTCATCGAGAACTATCTCGTAGCCGGTACGGACGACGTCAGCGAGTCTTCGGCACGTTGGGTGCGTCTTACCGAACTCGAAGAGGGGATGGTCGTCGCGGAGGATATCTGGAGCCGCACGGGCATGAAGATCATCCCGCGGGGAACGCGGCTCACGTCTCACATTCTCAAGATCCTTCAGCAATTCCCGATTCATCCTTCGATAGATTCCGTCCGCGTTCATCCCTGAGGCCGATCATTTTACGCAGAGAGAAAGAACGCCCCCGCGCTCAGCGCGGGGGCGTTTTGCATGAGGGATGTGAAGGACCGGACTATTTCACCAGCAGCATCTTGCGGGTGGCGGTGAAATGATCCCCGGCCGTAATCGTGTAAAAGTACAAGCCGGAGGTGAGATTCCGTCCGTTAAACGTAACGTTGTGGCGGCCGCCACTGACCTCGCCGTTCAGCAGCGTGGCGACCTCTTCTCCCATCGGATTGTACACCTTGAGCAGCACCCGGCTCGGCTCCACCAGATCAAACTCGATCAGAGTGTTCGGATTGAACGGGTTCGGATAGTTCTGGTACAGCGCGTACTCCGTTACCGTGCCCATCGAAGCGGTGGGGGTGGCATTGACCGTGCCGGCATTCTCCCGGTGACCATTGATGTCCACCGTCCAGAGCGTGTAGCTGTACGTCATACCGGCGATCACGTCCGTATCTACCCATTCGTAGGAATAGCCGGTAGCGCCGTCGCCGCGACTGTCCACCTCTGTTAGCCTGTGGCTGTCGCGTTCGATCTCGAAGTGATCGTTGTCGGTTTCGGAAGCGGTAGCCCACGTCAAACGAACCTCACCGACTCCGGCCACGGCCGCGAAGTCCTGGCTGAATTCTACGTCGAGCTGTGCCTCAAAGGTGATGCAGAAACAACCAGAGCAATTCCACGGCCAAATCTCAATCCACCAGATGGCATCGTGGCCCCAGTACATGAACACTTCCATGCAACTGTTGTTCCCGTACCACTGGTTCGGATAAAACTGATTGCCGTTAAAAACCAGCTCCGGAACCGTGACCGCCGTACAGCTCGGATTCGCGCAATTGGTCGTATTGGGATTGCAGCCCGCACCGAAAATCAAGATCGGCGGACGATCAAAGCCGTTGAGGCTGCCGATGAGCTCAATCGCCGGATAGTACTCGTAGGGACAAATCCTCACGCAGGCCGACTCTCCCAAATAGAGCTGTGTCGGCACGCTGGATGTGCACTGTGCCATCACCGCCGGCGCCAGGAATACCAGCGCCGCCAGGAGGCCCGTGATCTTCAGAATCATTCTCCACTTCATCTATGCAACTCCCACAGATTTCGTTTGACGCCTCATTCTGTCTCTACCGAACGTAATCCTCGGACTACTTGAGGAAGAGCAGTTTATTGGTCTGCGAGAAGTTGCCGCTGGTCATCGTGTACATATAAACGCCGGTGGGCAGATGGTTGGCATCCCACGAAATCGTGTGGGATCCCATGCTCATGTCATCGTTCACCACCGTGGCCACTTCACGACCCATCAGATCGAACACCTTCAACGTCACATGATCCGCCGCCGGGATGTGGAAGGTGAACTGGGTCTGGCTGTTGAACGGATTCGGATAGTTCTGGGCCAGATGATAGTCGCGGATCACATCATTTCCCGCGCCGGGGGTGGCATCCACGACGACGGCCTGTCCGTCAATATTGTATACGTTCAGGTTGTTGTTCAGATCGCGCGTGTGCAGCTTGTAGTAGTAGGTGCGGCCGTTCTCCACGCCCACGTCCACGAAGTCGTAATCATGCCGGTCCGAGGTCGTTCCACTGGCTCGCACGCTGCCGACGGTGCGATAGAGGCCGTCGCGCGAATCGGCGCGGGTGATGATGAACGTCTCGGTATTCGTCTCCGATGCCGTCGCCCAATTCAGGGTGACCATGTTGTCCTGACCGGACACAGCGCTGAAGCCGAGCATTTCCACCGGCAGGAAGAAATCGCTGCGCCAGATGCAAACGCAGCCCGGATCGGCCACGCAATAAGTCATGACCAGATACAGCTGGCAGGCGGGACGAACGCGCTTGAACCACTGGAACACCGACCACTCAATGCGCGGGCACTCGGGGTCGTTGCAGTTGGTCTCGGCCGGATCGCAACCGTTGGTCACCGTGACTTCGAGAACGCTCGGATCCGGATAGTAGCCGGGATCCTCGCACTCTATCGGAATCACGTACGACCCGTGACAAAGCCACGCGCAGAACGCCATGTTGCGGGTGATCAGGGTCGGCACGATCGGGTCGCACTCGCTGGCATAGGTGTAAAAGCCTTCACGGGCCGGCTCGTCCACAATCGTGAAGATCGAGTCGGTGGCCGAAACATAGCCGTCTCCGCCGCCCGGAAAGTTGATGGTGATGTTGGCGGTGATGACGTTCCAGACTCCGTCCGGCAGGTCCATCTGACGGCCCGGATCGTTGTCAATCGGACTCAGGTGGGTCACGGCCACGACGTGGTTGGCGTCCATCGGCCAGTACTCCGTCTCGCCAATGTATCCGCCCGTATCAGACTGGGTCACTTCATATAGCAAA
>JAHJDG010000177.1 GCA_018812265.1 bacterium
TCGAGGGCTACGGATCGGCGATTCAGATTGACGGTAATGGTCCGTGGGCCTACGACAACCTGTTCGTGGGCAACGCCGGACTGGCGATCGGGATCTATGACAACCACCCTATTTACGTCGAGAACAACTGGTGGGGCGACGCCAGCGGGCCGTATCATCCGACCCTCAATCCGGGCGGACGTGGCGACACGCTGCTCCAGCACAACGTTACGTTCGTTCCGTGGCTGGCCGAGCCGCCCGACACCACCAGTACGATTGATGCGGAGCGTCGGGAGTGGAATCCGGCTTCGTGGCACATTCACGCGATCTATCCGAATCCGTTCAATTCGGAATTTCGGATTTCGGTGGCCGGGCTTGCGGGCGATGATTTCGCGGTGACGCTCCACAATCTGCTCGGACAGCAAGTGGCGTTGCTTCACGCGGGGCGGGTCTCTTCGCCGGAGATTCACTTCACCGCTCCGCCCGATTTGGCCACCGGCCTCTATTTTCTGCATGCCCGATCCCGCGGCCACTCCGAAACGAAGAAGGTCGTCTTCCTGAGATAGTTCGCGACCCGCGCGACACCGCCAAAGCCGAGCGGCCCGATCCATCGGATCGGGCCGCAATAGTTCTCGCCGAGCAGGATCGCTAACCCTGCCGGAGTCTACTTCATCAGCAGCATTTTCTTCGTCAGCGAGATTCCCGGCGCTTCGAGGCGGTAGAGATACACGCCCGCGCTGACCAGTTGTCCGCTGTCGGTCCGTCCATCCCACGTCACCTGATGCATGCCCACGCTGTAGCGTTGATCGGTCAACGTCCGCACCAGCTGTCCCGTCACGTTGTACACGCGGATCTTCACGTCCGCCGCATTCGGGACGTTGAACACAATCTGCGTCTCGGGGTTGAACGGATTGGGGAAGTTCTGCGCCAGATCGAAACGATCCGGAAGAACCAGATTACGAAGTTCTGCGGCATTCGGATAGCCGAGATGGAAAATGGATTCGGTGGTGTCCCAGGTTATGCAATTGACATCGAAACTGCTGCAGCGGAGGGCAAGTTTGCAGTGGTTCAATGTGTCAATGCTGGGCAACGTGAATCGTATCATCGTGCAGAGTGAGCAGGATGCCAGAAGTCCCCACTGAGTGGGTGTTTCATCCATGTTGTAGATCAAATAGAGCTTGGAACCGGAGTTGCAGGTCGGGCTCGGTCGCTGCATCCGAATCGAGTCGGTAAGTCCCGCCAGGCTATCACCCGTGAGGTCGCCTTCGGGGCCGGGATAGAACCGCTTCAAATATGTACTGCCCTGATCCGCATTTGATGGCGTTGATTCTCCTGCGGGATTGGAGGCTCGTACGCGGTACGTATGCGGTGAGACGTCACATTCCGGGACGTCCACCTGTCGCGCGGTCGCCGGAACCGTCGCCACCGGACTGGGCAGAGCGTCCTTGTAAACCTTGAACGAGCTCACGTTCTGTCCGCTGTGCGCCCACGAGACGCGAACCGAAAGACAGTACAGGTCATCGGAGGCGTTGCAGGCGGTGGGGGGAGTCGGCAGATCAATATCAGACGAACATGCTTGCGCCGCGCAGTGCCAGTCGTCGCCGGTCATGTACACTTCCATGAGGTCACCCTCGTTCACCCGGAAGGTGTCTGAGTACCAGCAGCACGTGTTTGCTCCCTGTGAAGTATTGATCCGCCAGTAGTAGTAAGGATTGTGTCCACTGTCTGGCTGCACCGGTGTCAAGAACACCAGGTAACTTGTTAGCCCGAAGTAGCCGGGACCAAGGCCAAGTTCCTCACCGTTCAGCGAGAAGCAGTTCTCGTTGACCTGACCGTAGTCCTGCCCAATGCCCGGTTGTGTATCGTCGGCCGAGTATCCGTTTGCGTCCGCATCCCAGAACAGGCAGAGCTCCGGACCGTCTGCGTAGGGTGTTCCGGCTACACACGGACATCCTAAAGCCGGATTGGAGCCACTTCCATCATCATAGTAAATGAACAGGTAGTTCGCCGGCTGTGCAAAGCCCGTCGCGACAAGTCCCAGCGCGGCCAAGCCCAGTAGCAATGTCTTCCAAATCTTCATGGCTGTCCCCATCGGTTTGTCCCGTTCCCGGGAGGTTCTATGTTTCATGTCGTTGTGGTTCTGTCTTGCGATTCGCGGTCAATTCATTCACCGCCAACCCGGTGGCCGCATCAAAGTCATACTGCATAATATCAGCTATAATAGATTAAAAGTCAACCCCTAACGGTTTCCGTTGCCTATCCGAATGGATTGCCGCTATTGAGGACGCTTGCCTGTGCACTTCTATCACAGTTGCATAGTTGGCGGGAACAGGTCTCTTGCATCATCCACGACCGCCGAAACCATGCCAGTCAATATCTCCTCTGCAAAACATGCCTCTTCAATATTTTAGATCAGAATATCTTCTTATGTATCTATCTGTCTATTCGTATGGTATCCGACCAACCTGCACTGGCCTTCCGCTTGCAGACTAAGATTTCTTGATGTACCTTTCTTCATGGCGGTATGCAGTCTCTGCATCCGTTCATGGAAATCAATACAAAACATAAGGTAAAAGGAGGAAGTCCCATGAGACGCGCTGTCCCCTACATCCTAAGCTTCGCCCTCTGCGTCGGGGTGCTCCTCGCCGGCCGGCTCTCGGCTCCGCAGCCTCCGGATTCTAAACCGATCCATTCCCCGTCGGCTTCTCAGTTTCTGGATATGTCGCCCGGTGCGGTCTGTTTTGCACCCGGTACGCCCGATGAGTACATGGCGGAATGGGAGGCCAGAATTTTTGGAGATCGGGCCCTCGATTTCCGCATCGGGGATCGCTGGCAATACACCGCCACCAACGGCTACACCGGTTCGCCCGGCAGTCCCATCACCCTCACGTACAGCTTCATTCCCGACGGCGTCACGATTGACGGTTCGCCCAGCCAGCTCTTCTCGCGTTTGAACTCCCTGTTCGGCAATCCGCAGGCGTGGCAGCAACAGTTTGCCCTCGTGTTCGAGCGTTGGAGCGAGGTATCCGGAATCACCTACGTCCACGTTACGGATGACGGCGCCAATTTCGGGGCTGCCGGATCCCTCGGCAGCCGGGGCGACGTCCGCATCGGCAGCATTTCCATTGACGGCCCGTCCAACGTCCTTGCCTACAATTTCTACCCCGATCAGGGGGACATGGTATTGGATGCGTCCGAGAATTGGGGCGCGCAAGCAGGCAACTATATCTTCCTTCGTAACATTGCAGCCCACGAGCACGGGCACGGCTGGGGGCTGGCTCACGTCTGCCCCGCCAACAGCACCAAGCTGCTGGAACCGTTCTATTCTTCAGCCTTCGACGGTCCGCAGCACGATGACATCCGCGCCGCCGTCCGTAACTATGGAGATCGTTTCGAACCCAACAACGATGCCTTCAATGCCACGGAACTCGGCATTTTTCAACGCGACACCACCATCACCGAGATCGGCCTCAACAGTGTCGTGGATCAGGATTGGTGGTATTTCGAGATTCCCAACGGCTTCGGCTTCAACCTCACCGTCCAGCCGATCGGCCGCACATATCTCGAAGGTGCCCAGAACGGGGACGGATCGTGTCAAGCGGGAACTCTCATTAACACGCTCGACGATTTGAATCTCGACGTGTTCCTCTACGATGCAACGGGTTCGACCGTGCTGGCTCAATCGAATACCAGACCCGCCGGACAAAGTGAACAAATCTATCGTTTCGATACGCCTCCCGGCGGCGGTGCCTATCAGGCAAACGTGATCGGATCGCAGGCCGACAACGTTCAGCTCTACGATCTTGTCTTCGACCTCTATAATCTAAGCGATCCCTACCTGACCGTGCCCGCGCTGAATTTCGATACCACGCAGGTGGGAACGCCTGTCATCCTCACCACCTTGCTCGTCAACAATGTCCATTACCCGTTGATTGTCAGCTCCATTTCCACCACCGGCATGTTCACGGTGACACCTCAGGATTCGCTCACGCTGCCCGCCTCGGGGAGTCGGGAGCTTTCGGTAACCTATCTGGCAACCAGCCTCGGCTCACACACCGGCATGCTGACGATCCATCACAACGGCCCGAGCGGCGTGATCCAATGTCCCCTTTCCGGTACGGCGGTGGACTCCTGGTTGCAGTTTGTTATCAGCAATACCGTCGAGTTCGGCGAGGTGATGGTTGGCCACATGGACAGCATTCGGACTGCCATTCGCGCCATGGGCAACGTCCCGATGACCGTACAGTCCATTGAAGTTGCGCCGCCGTTTTCCGCGCTCCTCAATCTGCCCATGGAACTACAGGTTACCCAGACTCTGTTCTTCTGGCCGCGCTTCGCTCCTACGGAAGTGGGTGAATACAACGGCTTATTGATTATCAACCACTCCGGTACGTCCTCGCCCGACACGATCTTCCTCCACGGTTTCGGCGTGCCGTTGGCGGCCGATGATTTCGCCGCGACGCTGCCCGGCGAGTTCCGTCTCCATCAGAACTACCCGAATCCGTTCAATCCGACTACCCGCATCGCCTTCGATCTGCCACGCGCATCCGACGTGAAACTGGAAGTCTTCAATGTGCAGGGTTGTCACGTCCGCGAGTTCCTGACCGGCAATCTGGCGGCGGGAAATCACACCGTCGAGTTCGACGGTTCCGGCCTGCCTTCGGGCGTATACCTCTACCGCCTCTCGGCGGGAGGCTTCGAGGGCTTCGGCAAGATGATGCTGCTGAAATAACCGAATGCCGCGGGGCGCACCTCGGGTGCGCCCCTTTTCGCTTCTTCTCATTTTCGTATTTTATCGCCGAGGCAGATCTCCAGATCTACCCGGAACAGAATCTCTTGGCTTCTTGGTTTCTTGGTTTTTGGGATTTTCTTCATGCCTTCTCCCACTCGCACCTTCGTCACGGCCAAGCTCTGCAAGACGCTCGACGTCGGCCTTCGCCGCACGCTCTTCGGCGGTAACATGATGGCGTGGATGGACGAAGCCGCTTCCATCTTCGCCCACCAGCACACCGGCGAATTGCTGATGGTCACGCTCAAATTCGGCGAGATCC
The DNA here is from genome assembly GCA_018812265.1 of bacterium. Taxonomy (GTDB): domain Bacteria; phylum Electryoneota; class RPQS01; order RPQS01; family RPQS01; genus JAHJDG01. Next base: position 5,031 of record JAHJDG010000177.1, read on the forward strand.
GTTTCGTTCGTCCCGTCAAGGAAGGTCACATTGTCGAGTTCTACGTGGATAACGTGAAGGTCGGCCGCACCTCCATCAGTTTCGAGATCGAAGGCTGGACCGAAAACGACCTCGTCGTCAAGACCAGCGTCGTTTTCGTAGCGGTGGACGAGAATATGCGCCCCAAAGTCATAGAGAAGTTCAACCACTGATTTTCTAATTTCTCATTTCTGATTTCTGCCACTCTGGTCTCATCATTTTCAAAGGGAGGGAATCATGAGATCGCTACTTTATCTCACCATTGCTATCGCACTCACGGGTTTCATCGCGGGTTGCTACACCGACGACGATGGACCATTACCTCCGCCACCGTCGGTCGGCAGTGTTGAACTGTGGATGGAACGCGATACGGTTCATTTCCTGTGGGGCGACTCGGTAATCGTGGACGGCTATGTCTTACTCAGAGACCCGGCGGGAGGTCCCGTCCCGTACTGTGCCGTGCATATCTACCTTACCCAGCCGTTCGGTCAGCTTGACTTCACCGGCCCGTCACACGCCACGACGGATAGCTCCGGCTGCGTGTATTTCCGCTTCCGATCCTATAATCAAACTGGAATTCAGACCGTCGTCGCCGAATGCCAAGAACATTCCGACTCGTGGATGCTCTGGTTACTTGCGCCGTCCTTCGGGCCTGGGCTCAGCTTAGCCGCGAGCCCTCGTCTCCTCTCGTTTTTGCCCGGCCAGTGTGACTCAGTGCGGCTTATGGCCGTAGTTTGGGATAACGACGAGAGGGGAATCCCCGACACAACCATCATTTTGTCGGCTCCCTGTGGCACGTGGGAACCGTTTCCGCCGACCAATCAGGCCGGCTATACCGAAACGTGGTGGACGGTGTGCGAATACGGCGTGTTCACGTTGACCGCCACCTGTGGCAGTCTGATGGATTCCGTGACCGTTGATGTGGTTTCTCCCGTGGCGGCAGTTCAGATCTGGCTGCCGACGGACACGCTGCGGTTCCTTCCGGGAGATACCGCCGTCGTCGAAGGTTGGGTAGTCGTCAAAGATAGCGATGGTCGAGGCCTCGCGGGCGCAGTGGTGAGAATGTCGCTCGCCGTGCCGCTCGGATTCCTCAGTTACCTTGATCCGGTTTTGCGCGACACCACCGATGAGAATGGTCGCGTTTACTTCGCATTCACAACCTACCAGCCCGGCGTACAGATTATCACGGTGGAGTGTGGAGGTCGCACCGACAGATGGCCGCTCGTGATCGAGCAAGTCCCGCCGCCGGTCCCTTGTGTTGAAGTCACGTTTGATCCGGATACACTCTGGCTCGGTCCCGGTCTGACCGACTCCACTCTGCTTACTGTGAGCTGGTTAGACGAGTGTTGTGGAGGATCGTGTATCATGCAATTCGCAATAACCGGCACGGGACCCTTCCGGTACATTGTCGAAGACAGCGCTACTTACATGGCAGGATGGTGGCATCCGTTCTGCTGCGGGACCTTTTGTTTCTTCGCGAGCGCTTATGACGCCAATGGCAACCGATGGGGGCGAGACAGCGCCTGCGTGTTCGTGGATTCTGTTTCAACTCTGAACGAATAGCAACTCGCATCATAGGGACACGGCCCGCCGTGCCCGATCAAGCATTCTGGTCTCATCATTTTCAAAGGGAGGGAATCATGAGATCGCAGACTCTTCTCATTGCGTGCATTGTCGCATTTTCCCTGCTGCTATTGGCCGGCTGCGTGGAAACGAGCGACACCGATGACAGTGTGGTCACGGTGAATCTCTACAGTCTAACAGACACGATCCGGTGTACATTGTGGGACGAAATGCCACATACCCCAAATCGGGTGCCGATGATCGCCGAGGTTCTGCGCGATGGTCAGCCCGCTATCGGAGTTCCGATTTCCATAGACCTTCATGCAGCACAAGGATGGTGCGTATACAACGACTCGCTGCAACAATGTACCACCTACGTGAATGGGCGGGTAGAATTCACCTATGTCACGATTTCTTGTCACGGTGGTTGCGATACGATCATCGTCTCGGCTCTGGGCAAATCGGCATCTGCGTTCGTGTACTTCGATATGGATACGATGTACACTCTTGATCTGCACGTCAGCAGGGACACGCTTTATGTTCCGGTGGGAAGTGAAGACTCGACCGTGATATCGGTCTGGCTGAAGACGGGCATGGGAGTTGGTCTCGCAGATTCGACGATCACGCTTATGGCTTCGGGCGGCCGTTTTGATTACTTGCCGCCCACCGACAGCATGGGCAGAGCAAGCACGTGGTGGCACACGAACCACGAGTACGGCCTCTTCACGCTGCTCGCATCGTTCAGTCACGCCACGGACACCGCTCGCATCGTCGTGGATTCACTCCTCCGGTAATCTCCTTCAGCCTTCTCTTTTCAGTTTTCAGTTTGAAGTTTTCAATTTTCTTTCGCCCATGCCTTGTCTCGAAGTCACCCTTCCCCGCACCACGCGTGAAATCAAGCGTGCGCTGATTTCCAACTTAACTGATGCGGTCGTCGCCGCCGGACTCGAACGCGACATCTTCCGCGTTTCGATTCGCGAGTACGATCCGGGCGACGCCGGTACGGCGGGCGTGCCGTGGGACGGCGACGGCTTGCCCGTGCTCCACTTGGTCTTGTACTGCCCGCGTCAGCCGCGCCCGCGTAAGAAATCGCTGATCGAGAATCTCAGCCGCGCCTTCACCGAGACCGTCGGCCGCGATGATTGGTGGCCGGTCATCCACATTCTCGAATATCCCTACGA
>JAHJDG010000178.1 GCA_018812265.1 bacterium
ACGCAGCGCACGTTCATCCGCTGCTATCTGAATCTCCGGAGATACGATCCGCGGCGTCCGTTCCGTCCATGGCTCTATCGCATTCATCTGAACGGCTGCAAATCGGCGGCGCGCAACAGGGGTCGTCGCAGCGAGCGGTTCGTTTCCGTGGACTCGGCAATCCTACCGGTTGATCCGGTCGAGTCCACCGGCGTTGAAGAGATTATACTGCGGCAGATTGACCGGTTGCCGCCCCGTCAGAAGGCTGCGTTCATTCTGATCGAGATCGAAAACCACACGTCGCCGGAAGCGGCGGAGATATTGGGTTGTTCCGATTCCACCGTTCGCGTGCATCTGGCCCGAGCGAAGGAAACGTTGCGCCGACGCCTGACCGAGTTGGGAATTGAGTATTGACCATGAACCGAATGGAAGACACGCTGCGAAACCTCCAGAGCCTCACACCGCCTTCAGGACTTTCCGCTGAAGTGGAACGGGCCGTGATGAACCGTGTGCTGCGCGAGCGAACGGCGGGCTCGGCCGCGCGGCGAGTCGCCGTGATCGGTGCGGTGTCGCTGGCCGTACTCTTCTTGGTCCTGACGATCTCCTTGCCTCGCAAACCGATTCCGATTGCCCATCAAGCGGAATACGTCGAATCGGTGATTCTGCTCGACGATCACGTCTGCATCTGGCTCGAACCCGTGAACGGAACGACCGCGAAGGAGAAGCCATAGTGTTCCGTCGGTCTCGCCTACTCGTCTTGCTGCTGTTCTTCGGATGTACGGCGATCTCCTGCCGGGGACCGCAGACTAAGCATCTTATCGTCACCGAGGTGACCCATTTCGAGATTCAAGGCAACGGCACGGCGCTGAATTTTCCCGTTTTTGCGCGGACCCTCGAAATCGAGGAGATCGTGCGGGATGTGAAGCTGGCCGAGTATTACTACCGGAAACTCTCACCCGTTTATGATTTCAAGTCGTTCACTTTCGTCGGCTCGGCCTCGCGCGAGAATCTATTGGATCGCAGCGGCCCGCTGCATTCCCCACAGATGGTTTACCGGCACGAGGATTCGCTGGCCCATCTGGAATTATCGCTCGTATCCTTCGATGGCCAGGCCGCAACCTACGTGTTCCGCATTACCGACCAGCGCACGGGACAGGTCCGCGACCATCATGTGACGGTTCCGGCGGGAAAGTCGGCTTCAGTGGGCACGCTGTTCGACCGCGAGCACAATCGCGGTCATCTCGTTTCCGTTTCCGCGCTGAGTCTGGAAATTACTCCTTCGCTGCAACCTCCCCAGCTCGCCGAATTCCTGGCTGCTAAGAATACACCGCGCGGCGAGGCATTGCAGGAACGTTTCAAGTCCAGCGATCAGAAATGGATGGACGAGCTGTTCGGGAGCGGTGCGTATGAGTTGCCGGTTTCTCCGTCCGCGTCCGAGCCGGAAGAAGTTCCGCCGTTGGTGGAATACGACACTCCTCCCTCTCCGGTGGGTGGAATGCAGACTATCGGAGCGAAGGTTCGTTATCCCGAGGCCGCGCGCGCGGAGGGAGTGGAAGGGGAGGTAATTGTCGAGGTGGCGATTGACGAGCGCGGCCACGTCGGCGAAACTCGCATCCTGCGCAGTGCGCGGGCCGATCTGGACTCGGCGGCGATGGAAGCCTTGCGTGAGGTCACGTTTCATCCCGCGACGAAAGACGGCGTACCCATTGCCATCCGGGTCGCGGTCCCCATTCGGTTTCGACTGGAAAAAGAGAAATAGCTTCTCTAACCGGAATCCCACTGATTGCCGATGAGGCCGGGTCTGCCGCCCGGCCTTTTGACTATTCGGGCTGGCATGCATAAATTTGGCGAAACATGGAAGCTGTTTTCGCCGTCACATGAATATCAGGTCAAACAGCCCCCCCCACCTCTCTCCGCTGATTTGCGCCGGAGGCACACTTTGGACACCACCACCTTGCGAGCCTTGTTTTTTCTGCTGATCGGTTCCCTAACTTATTTTAGTTCCGCCCTATCTGGCCCGCTTGCCTCGGACAGCAATTCTGTGACTGCTACCCGCACAGACAAGGCTCCAATTATCAATGGCATACTCGATGATTCGGCATGGGAACAAGGCGTTGTAGTCTCGACCTTTATACAGAAGGAACCGGAGGAATTCGGTCAGCCGTCCCAGAAAACGGAGGTCGTTGTCCTGTATGACGAACGGGCTTTGTACGTGGGAGCGCGGATGTATGACTCGGCTCCCGACTCGATCATCGCCCGCCTCGTGCGTCGTGATGTAGGGACCGAGTCCGACCTCTTCGGCGTGTTTCTCGATCCCTATCACGACCACCGCAGCGGCTTTCAGTTCGCCTTGAACGCGGCGGGAACGCGCTATGACGGGATTCAATACAACGACTCATGGTCGGACGACTCGTGGGATGGCGTGTGGGAAGGAAAGGTCAGGCGGGACGGTCAGGGCTGGTGCGCCGAGTTCCGCATCCCCTTTTCCCAGCTTCGTTTCCGCCCGCAGGATCGCTATGTGTGGGGAATCAACTTCGTCCGCGAGATCGGCCGCAATCACGAGGAAGACTTCCTCGTGTTCACGCCGAAAAAAGAGAGCGGATTTGTATCCCGATTCTGGCATCTGGAGGGGATCGAGGGCATTTCTCCCGGCGGACATTTTGAAGTCTTGCCCTACACACGAGGGAAAGCCCACTTTCAGGATCCCGAGGACGGCGATCCGTTCAACGACGGTTCGGAGTACCATCCCAATGCGGGCGTGGACGTCAAGATGGGAATCGGCACCAATCTGGTTCTCAATGCCACCGTCAATCCCGACTTCGGGCAGGTGGAGGTAGATCCGGCGGTGATCAATCTCTCCGACGTGGAAACCTTCTTCAGCGAGAAGCGGCCGTTCTTCATCGAGGGATCGAAAAATTTCGAGTTCGGCTATGGCGGCGCGACCGACTATTGGGGATTCAATTGGAGCACTCCCGACTTCTTCTACAGCCGCCGGATCGGTCGCGCACCGCAGGCCGTTCCCGACTACGACTATGCCGACGTTCCCGAGGGAGCGCACATTCTCGGTGCGGCCAAGCTCACCGGCAAGCTGGGAGGCCAATGGAATTTCGGCAGCCTCCATGCGGTGTCGATGCGCGAGACGGCGGAGATCGAGTATGACGGGAAACGTTCGGACGTGGAGGTCGAGCCCGCCACCTACTACATGGTGACGCGGACGCAGCGGGAAATCGCCGAGGGCCGGCAAGGAATCGGCGGAATCGCCACGGCTTCGCATCGGTTCTTCGATGATCCGGCGCTCGAATCCGAAATCAACGAAGGAGCGTACACGGCGGGAATGGACGGCTGGACGGCGATCGGCAAAGACCGCGACTACATGTTGGCCGGCTGGCTGGGGGCGAGCCACGTCCGCGGCAGCGAAGAGCGCATCCTTGATTTGCAGGAGTCCAGCCGCCACTACTTCCAGCGGCCCGACGTTTCCCATGTGGAAGTGGACAGCACGGCCACCTCGCTAAGCGGTTTCGCGGGACGAATTCTGATCAACAAAGAGAAAGGGAATATCTTTCTCAATACCGGCGTCGCGACGATTTCGCCCGGATTCGACGTGAACGACGTCGGTTTCATGTATCGGGCCGACGTCATCAACTCGCATCTTGGTTCGGGCTACCGCTGGACGGATCCCACTTCATGGACGCGCTATGCGCACTGGATCGCTGCCGTATTCAGCAATTTCGACTATGACGGGAATCACACGTGGGGTGGTGTCTATACGGCCGCATATCTTCGCTTCCTGAACTACTACACTCTGAGTCTCAGCGCGGCCGCCAATCCGAACACGACCAACACGACCCGCACCCGGGGCGGGCCGCGCACCCTCAACAAAGCCGGATGGGAGCTCAGCGGTTATGGCTACACCGACAGCCGCCGAAAGTGGGTGTTTGGTGTGGGAAGCTGGGGCTATACCATCGCCCGCGATGATTGGAGTCGCGGTGTCTGGGCGGACGTTGAATGGAAACCGGTGAGCAACCTGAGCCTCTCCACAGGACCCGAACTATCCTGGAATCAGGACTGGCTGCGCTGGGTGGACTATTTCGACGACGAGACGGCCACGCACACCTACGGCCGGCGCTACGTTTTCGGCGAGATGTATCAGACCGAATTCGCGGCCTCGTTTCGCGTCAACTGGACGTTTACTCCGAAACTCAGTCTCCAGCTCTATGCACAACCCCTGATCTCCTCGGGAGACTACAACAATTTCAAGGAACTGAGTCGTCCAAACAGTAATGAGTATCGGGCTTACCCGGAAGAAACCGTTTCTTCTGAGGACGATACCTACACGATTGATCCCGACGGAGACGGCCCGGCCGAACCGTTTGCATTCGACAATCCCGACTTCGACTATCGTTCGCTGCGCGGCAACGTGATTCTGCGTTGGGAGTACCTGCCCGGTTCGACGTTTTATCTGGTGTGGACGCACGGCCGCTGGGATGATGAGACGCGGGGACGGTTCGACGTCAGCCGTTCCCTCGATCGTTTGAGCCGCGCCGATCTCGACAACATTTTCCTGCTCAAGGCGACGTATTGGCTGAATATTTAGGGTCGGTTGCAGGTAGCCGACACCGCGAGGCGGATGGTACCGATTACCATCCGCCTCTTGCTTTCCAGTCCGTTTCGCCGTACATTTTCATTGCTCTCATCGGTACGTCCGCCTCTTCCTTTTCTAAGGATTCCCGCTTGGACAAGTGGAAACCGTGGGCCGCGTTTCTTTTTCTGGGCGGTCTGGCCTGGGGAACGTCGTTCCTCTGGATCAAGATTGCTCTTGAGGAAATCGGGCCATTTACGCTCGTCGCCTACCGGGTCGGCTTCGGCTGCCTAACCGTGTGGATTCTGATGTGGCTGCTTCGGCTGCGTTTGGCTCCGTCACGCGGTCAGCTTCGCATCATGATCCTGCTGGGACTGATCTACACGGCAATTCCGTTCGTGCTCATCTCGTGGGCGGAAAAACATATTGATTCCGGCATCGCGGGGATTCTCAACGGTTCGATGCCGCTCTTCACCATGCTCATCGCTCATTGGACGCTTCCCGACGATCGCATTACCATCCCCAAGGCCATTGGTCTCATCACGGGGCTTGTCGGATTGGCTCTGCTCGTGATTCGGGATATCCGTCCCGAAGGTTTAGCCGGAAGCTTATGGGGACAATTGGCGGTGGTGGGAGCGGCGATCTGCTATGCCGTCGGCGTGGTGCTCATCCGTTCGCGGCTGAAGGGGATGCACTCCGTGCCGGTCGCGGCGGTCGCGCTCAGTGTGGCGCTGGTGGTTGCTCTGGCCGCCGCGCTGATCGTCGAGCACCCCTTCGCGATTCCCCGCCATCCCCGCACGTGGCTGGCTTGTTCATGGATGGGAATCCTCAGTACCGGGCTGTCGTATCTGGCGGGAGTCTATCTGATCCACGCCTGGGGAGCGACGCGCTCGGCGCTGGTGACGTATCTGTTTCCGGTAACGGCGGTGGCGCTGGGGATCATCTTTTTCGGAGAACGGCCGAGTTGGCAGGAACTGGCGGGAGGAGTGTTGGTGATCGGCGGAATTGCGCTGGTCAACGCGCGTCCGGCGTCGCCCCAGCTGATCGCTCGGGAGCCGAAGACGGCTTCGGATCGGGGGGAGAAATGATGAGATTACCCTGGCCGTCGGCGGTTACTTTGGCGGCGCGGTTCAGCGGCTCGACCTCCGCTTCGGTGTCGTTCACCGCGAGCACCGTTCGTCCGGCCATCTTCTCGCGGATCACGATCATGTTGCCGCTTTCGCCCTGTTCGTGCCGGATACGGGCCACCAGTTCCATGTTCTCCCGCCGTTTCTGATCCATGAGCGCCCGAGTCGGTGGAATGGATTCCAGCAACTTCCGATACAGCTCCATCTGTTCGCCCGAACACTCGCTCATCTCGGCCCGGTGTTCCTTCAGGAAATGCATCAGCATAGCTTGCACGTTGTTGGAGGTTGTCTGCCGCACTACGTCCGGGCCGAACAGCATTTCGAGCCGCATCAGATTCGATTTGGCCCTCTCGATAAACCGCCCGTTCTCTTCCACCCGGTGTAGCAAAAAACTATCCATGCCTACCGAAATGGTGGACAAAATATTGTTCTCGTCGGCGTCAATCCGGCTGAGAATCACCGACCGGCGCGCGGTAATGTTGCTGCCCGACACGGCGTCCGCTTCCACCGTGTCGGCGAAAACGTCCGAGTTACTCACGCGACCCTTGACGACGATCTTTTCCGCCGACACCAACCGCGAGTCCGACACGTCCTGACCGGCATAAATGCTGCTCTGGCTGGTCAGGCTGGCTCCCGTCACCGAACCCTTCACCGTGATATCATCGGTTGCTTCGATCAGCGCTCCGTCCTCGACGTTGCCCGCGACGTACACCTCGCAATCGGTGGTAATGCGGCTGCCCATGCACAGGTCGCCGATCACTTCCACCGTATGACTGGTGGTGACGTCCACGATCTGATTTCCCTCGATCCGCAGGACGGGATTCACTTTGATGGTTACGGACTCGGGAATCTCCTTGATGGCCGTCACCATCCGCACGCGCTTCAAAACCCGGTTCACGACGACCACGCCGTCCATGTCGGCCGTGATTTCGGTTCCGTCAAGTGAAAGGGTCGCGCCGTTTCCGGAGCGCAGCTCGAAGTCAAGTCCCGCGCGGGGCGGAAGCGGCTGACCGAGTACGTTCACTCCCTCGCCGGTTCCCCGCGTCGGCAATCCCTTCTTGCAGAGCAGGTCGCGACCGGACACCTTCCGCATCGAGAAGTAGTCATCGGGACGCGTCGCCTCCTGAGCCATCGGGAAATAGAACTCCAGAGTGGCGTCCTGTCCCAAGTCGGGGAATCGTCCCTGGGCAATGATCAGATCCTTGACCGATCCTTGATTCGACAGGACGTCGGTGATCTTTCCGGAGATCACTTCCTGATTCACCAGTTCCGGTGATATGCCCGCCTTCTGAATGGTCTCCATGATCCGGTCGAGAGTCACCGGGCGGTCGAACTCATCCAGCCAATGCGCATCCAACAGCGCCGTCATATGGGTGTAACGGCTCTGGTCGGCTCCGATGCCGTCCTTGAATCGGACGGTCGGGCGACTCCCCTTCTGAGCTTCGCGGCGGATGCGCACCACCACGTCCACGTACTCGGCCCGTTCGTGCCGCTCGTCAATTCCATCGAACAGCAGCAGTGATTCCGGAACCGTGAACCGTTCCGCGATCCCCCGCTTGATCCGTCGCAGGTGGAACAGGAGTTTCTTCTGATCCACCAGCTCTTCCAGCGGGATGGAGAACCGCACTTTCCAAGCGTCGTAGGAATGTGAAACGACGGTGAAATCTGATATCTGTAGGGTTTCGGTTGCCAAGAGCCGGCCGGGTTGCGAATGGTTATTGTTTCTCGTAGAATGTGTCTCCCTCTTTCGTGCCAATTGCGTGCCGGGGTCACGGGGGATTCTTTTTCCTCCGGGCAGACGGCGAATCCTGACCACGATTCAGAATGGACAAGGATTAATAAGTCTTGATTATATTGATGTTGCGTGGAGACTGGATTCGTAGCCAGCCTGTTCCTGCGGCTGGACACAAATGTCACCTTCAAACTCATTGCTTTTCCCGCCGCCAAGTCCTACATTACCCGCCGAAAGATCACGTCATTAACCCATACAGGACACCTACATGGATTACTTTCTGACCGAAGACCAGATTGAACTGCGAAACCTTGTCCGGCAAATCGCCGAGGAGAAAGTCCGGCCCGTAGCCGCCCAGCATGACCGCGACGGCACCTTCCCCTGGGACATCGTAAAGATCTTTGCCGATGCCGGTCTTTTCAGCGTGGTCGTATCCGAGGAATACGGCGGCATGGGCATGGGCGTCATGGAACTGGTGATCGTGACCGAGGAGCTCTCCAAGGTGTGCGGAGGAATCGCGCTGTCCGTCGCCGCGTCGGCCTTGGGAACGTTCCCGATTCTTATTTCCGCCAATGAAGATCAGAAAAAGCGGTATCTGCCGGATCTGGCCTCCGGGAAGAATCTCGCGGCCTTCTGTCTGACCGAACCGGCGGCCGGTTCCGATGCCGGTTCGATGAAAACCCGTGCCGTCAAGAAGGGCGACGAGTACATACTGAACGGCAGCAAGGTATTCATCACCAACGGCGGAGTGGCCGAAGTCTATACCGTGATCGCCGTCACCGATCCCAACAAGGGTTCACGGGGAACCTCGGCCTTTATCGTGGAGAAGAATTTCCCCGGCTTCGTGGTCGGCAAGCACGAGGACAAGATGGGCATCCGCGCTTCGGCCACCACCGAAATCGTGTTCGACGATTGCCGGGTTCCCGCCCGGAACATGATCGGCAGCGAAGGGCAGGGCTTTGCAGTCGCGATGAAGACGCTCGACAAATCCCGCCCCGGCGTGGCCGCGCAGGCGCTCGGCATTGCGCAGGGAGCCTTCGATCTGGCTCTCGACTATGCCCGCCATCGCGTGCAGTTCGGTCAGCCGATCTCGAACCTGCAGGCCATTCAGTTCATGCTGGCCGACATGGCTACGGCCATCGAAGCGGCCCGCGCCACTGTCTATTGCGCGGCCCGGATGATTGACTCGGGAGCCAAGAACATCTCGCAGCCGTCGGCCATGTGCAAGCTCATCGCCTCCGACACGGCCATGAAGGTGACCACCGACGCGGTGCAGATTTTCGGCGGCTACGGCTACATGCGCGACTATCCCGTCGAGAAATTCATGCGCGACGCCAAGATCACCCAGATCTACGAAGGCACCAACCAGATTCAGCGGCTGGTGATCGCCCACACGCTCATGCACGAAGCGGCCAAGGGCTGAGCGGAACGGATGAAGGCGGAAGGATGAAGCAGACCGTAGCGCCGCACTGCTGTGCGCGAATTTCCGTAGCGCCGCATGGACATGCGCTCAACGAGAGTGTGGTTTCGCACGGCAGCGTGTTGTATAGGTCAATAATCCATTGTGGCCAAAAGATACAGACATGAAAGCACCTCACCTTTCCTTCCGCATTGCCCTGCGCTGGGTGCGAATTCTGCTCGGTTTTTCGGTGTTGGCGCTGGGTTTCATCATGGTGGTGACGCCCGGCCCGGCGATAGTGGTGATCCCGGTCGGCCTCGCCATCCTCGCCACTGAGTACGCCTGGGCCCGCCGCTATCTGAAACGCTTCAAGGAAGGCGGCGAGAAATTGGGTACCATCTTCTTTCACCGACACGGCTCAGCGAAGACAGCGTCACCGACAATGAAAGACAAATAGAACGGCGGGCTCGATAGGGCCCGCCTTACTGTGAAGCTCCAAACGATTCTCAATTTGGAATAACTGGAATTCACTACTCTAGGACTTTGAGATATGAAAAGTTTCGAGACTGAAGGGTAAAGTGGCTTCCGGATGCTCCTAACGAGGCATTGACCGGAAAACTCTCCTTTGATCCAATTCTAGGAGCAACTCTCAAAGTCGTCGGCAGTTTCCAAGAGCTAACATCGCTTCCTCAAGAGTTTGAAGCACCAATAATCCATGGAGTAACTGAACAGCGCAAGTTCACGCTGGCTAATTGCTTTCAGACTGGGTTCCAAATGAGCGTGCCTGGAGTAGTCATCACTAGACTTGTGCCAGGACTAATCCTCGAGGGTTGGCTCTTCGAAAGACTCGAAGACATTCACTTTAATGAACTCTCTTTCGGATTCACCAATCTTGAGGATTGGATTGGGATACGAGCACTCAAGACAACACATGAAGCCGACGAAAGCGGTTTGTTGAAGGGCTATAACATTAGCTTCGTGAAACCGCCCGACATTCTCATTGATCTAGATGAGTGCGCAATCGAGATTGGTCTGAATGTCAAGACATCTGGCGACGTGCATAGCCAGACTATCAAGAAGGTTGGGATCGTCACTGTACGAACGAAAGAAGATGTTGACTTGGACTGGTTTCACGGTCACGCTGTAGCCCCCATCATGAAATTTGTAAGCCTTGGTCTTGGCGTACCCGTTCGGCTGACCTATATGAATGGGAGGAATCCGAACCTTGTTACAACACTAGAGCGCATCCCAAAAACATCAGAGGGGAATGCGTGATTTCTCCCGGTGGTGACTCTCCAGAGTCACCCCTCCACCACCTTGCTGACCGGACGGGGGCCTCTGGAGAGACCCCACGGGGATACAAATTCCCGTCTGTTG
>JAHJDG010000179.1 GCA_018812265.1 bacterium
AATATCGCTACCTCGATCTTCGCCGTCCCGAGATGCAGGAGATTTTCATGCTCCGGCATCGCATGGCCAAGATCGTGCGCGATCACTTCGTGGAAGAGAGTTTCCTCGAAATCGAGACTCCGTTTCTGGTGAAGAGCACTCCCGAAGGCGCGCGCGACTATCTGGTTCCCAGCCGTATTTTCCCCGGCCAGTTCTATGCTCTGCCGCAATCCCCGCAGATCTACAAACAGATTCTGATGGTGGCTGGTTTCGACCGTTACTTCCAGATCGTCCGTTGCTTCCGCGATGAAGACCTCCGCTCCGACCGCCAGCCCGAGTTCACTCAGGTGGACGTGGAAATCAGCTTCGCCGACCGCGACATCGTGTTCGGCACCGCCGAGCGGTTGTTCGTGAAAATTCTGCGCGACGGGTGGGGGATTGAAATGCCCACGCCCTTCCCTCGTTTGACCTATCAGCACGTGATGGAAACCTACGGCAGCGACAAACCCGATCTGCGGTTCGGCTTGCCTTTCTCTGATCTTACCGACATTCTGCGCGATACCGATTTCCGCATTATCTCCTCGGCCGTCGAATCCGGTGGAGTCGTGATTGGTCTCAGTGTGGAAGGGCAGGGGGGAGTGTCCCGCAAGGAAATCGGCGAGATCGAATCGCTGGCTCGTCAGAGCGGCCTGCCCGGCATTCTCACTTTAAAGGTTGCTTCCGAAGGCTTCTCGGGACCTCTTTCGGGAAAGGTTGCCGATCCCCAGCTTCGTTCCGCGTGCGAGAAGCTTGAGGCGAAGGCTGGAGACCTCGTGCTCATGGCGGTCGGCAAGAAGTCCTCCGTCTTGAAAGGACTCAGAGTCCTGCGCCGCGCCCTCGCCGAAAGGTTCCGGCTCTTCGATCCCGACTCCCATACCGATCCCTCGATCTTCTGGGTGGTGGACTTCCCGCTCTTCGAGCGCGACGAGGAAACCGGCGAGGTCGCTCCCTCACACCATCCCTTCACCGGCTTTCAGGCTGAGGATACCCACCTCCTCGAATCCGAACCGTGGAATGTTCGCTCGACTGCCTACGATCTGGTAATGAACGGGAGCGAACTACTGTCCGGCTCGATCCGTATCCACGATCCAATCCAGCAGGCCAAAATATTTAAATTATTGAATATATCCGACGAGGAGGCAGAACTCCGCTTTGGATTCCTACTTGAGGCTCTGCGCCATGGTGCGCCTCCGATGGGCGGCATGGCCATTGGCTTCGACCGCACCATCATGGCCCTCACCGGCGGTTCGATCCGCGACGTGATCGCCTTCCCCAAGACCAATCTGGCCCAATCCTTAATGGATGGCTGCCCGTCTCCGGTGGATCCGGCCCTGCTCGCCGACCTGCATGTTGTTGTCAAGCCGCAGAAATCATGAATATGACTTTGGTTATCCATTGTGCTTGACATCCGGCAGGTTTCTTGCTATTTTCTGTATTGAATAGCTGTCGCCCATTGTTTGATCAAGCGGAGAGCGTGGATAATCCACGATCCACAAGCCCTATCAAGGGCCGTCCATCTGTTGTTTAGCCTCTGTTTTTTAGAGATTTCTCTGAGAGGGCAGGGGCTTTTTTGATTCTTGACGGTGGAGATAGAAAAGCTGGCAAACCGACCCCAAACAACTTCCCCTGAGATCGAGGACACCTCCGAGATCGTGGAAATTCCGATCGAGGAAGGAGTCCTGCGGCCCCTCCTCGGGCCGGGTGACGCCAACCTCCACTATGCTCAGCGCTATCTCTCCTCGCGGCTAACCGTCCGTCGCGAGAAGATTCTGGTCCGAGGCTCGCAACTGGAAAATATTCGAGCCGTCGAGGTGGTTCGCGAGATGATCGGCCGCACCCGCCGCAAGGGATCGCTCACCACCGGGGACGTGGACCTCATCGTCCGCCTGGCCGGAACCAATGCTCCCAAGATCGAACCGAGACCGGTTTCCGGCACTCTGTCTTTTCGTGCGGGCGACCGGACGTTCGGGCCGCGTACGGCCGGGCAGGAGGCCTACTGCCGGGCGATCCTCAATCATGACATCACCTTCGGTATCGGCCCGGCGGGGACCGGCAAGACCTTTCTGGCGGTTCTGATCGCGGTTTCGGAGTTTCTGGCGGGGAAATTCGACCGGATCGTATTAACCCGGCCCGTCGTCGAAGCCGGAGAGAATCTCGGTTTCCTGCCGGGGGACATTAATGAGAAGGTAGATCCCTATTTCCGCCCGCTCTACGATGCCCTTACGAAACTCTTGCCTTCCGACCGGCTGCGGAAATTCTTCGATCGCTCGGTTATCGAGATTGCCCCGCTTGCCTACATGCGCGGTCGCACGCTTGAACATGCATTCGTGATTCTGGATGAAGCCCAAAACACCACCACTCTCCAGATGAAGATGTTCCTCACCAGGCTGGGCGACAACGCCAAGGCCGTGGTGACGGGAGATCAGACTCAGATTGACCTGCAGCCGCGTACCAATAGTGGAATTCTCACGATTCCCGATATCCTGCGGGGTTTGGAGGGGGTGGATTTCGTGTATTTCACCGAGGCCGACGTAGTGCGTCACCCGTTGGTCGCGCGAATCATCGGAGCTTACGAGGAATTTCACGCGCGGCAACAGGAAGAAGAAGTGACGGAAGAAACGAAAGAGGAGGAGAATCCGACCGATCGCAATGAATGAGCGCCCTCCCAGTCGCCGGCGTGCCCGCGGAACCGTGGAACTTTTTTCACAGATTCCCGGTGCGCGCGTCAGACGAGACTATCTGCTTGCTTGTGTCCGCCACGGAACTCGCCACATTGAATCCGGTATCCGTCACGTGAATATCGTTCTGGTGGATGACGACGAAATGGCCCGGCTCCATCGTCGCTATACCGGAGTCGGCGGCACCACCGACGTTCTCACCTTTGATCTTACCGATGGCCGGAAGTCGCCGGTGGAAGGCGATATTTTCATTTGCCTCGATCAGGCTCGCCGGCAGGCCCGCGAACTCCGCTTGCCTATCTATCAGGAAGTGGCTCGTCTGGCCGTGCACGGCGTTCTGCATTTGGCGGGTTATCGCGACCGTACCGAAACCGAACGGCAGCGAATGCGCCGGCTCGAAGAGCGCTCGCTGGCGGCGGGGAGGCACGCATGACCGAAGGCCAGACTTTTTTGTGGGGCTTTGCCTCTTTCTTCTTTTTGATCGGACTGTCGGCCTTCTTCTCGTCTTCAGAGACCGCGCTATTCTCACTCACCCGCGCGCAGATTGATGAACTTTCGGAGCGCAAGGATCGCGCCGCCGCCCGGCTAAGTCTTCTGCTCGGCAATCCGCGCCGCCTGCTGGTCGTTCTTCTGACCGCCAATACCGTTGTTAATATCGTGGCCGCGACCATCGCCGCGCTGCTCACGTCCCGTGTTCTTGGTGCGCGCGGCGAAGTGGCCTGGCTCGCTTTCGCGGTGGAAGTGATCGTCGTCACGCTGCTCATTCTGACGCTCGGCGAAGTCCTTCCCAAGCTGGCGGCGATTCACAATCCGCTGAAATGGTCGCTGCAGGTGGCGGGACTCCTCGCTGCCGTGGACTGGCTGCTCCGCCCGATTACGGTCGTGCTGGTTCCCTTCACCGATTCCGTCGCCCGCGCGCTCGGCATCGAGAAACGCCGGCTGTGGGTTTCCGAGGAGGAGATCAAGACGCTGGTCGAGGTCGGCGAAGAACGGGGAATGCTGGAAAAATCCGAGCGCGAACTCATCCATTCGATCTTTGAATTCGGAGACACCACCGTCCGCGAGATCATGGTGCCCCGCACCGACATGGCTTGCCTCGACGTCAACACGCCGCTCGACAAGCTCCTCGAAACGGTGCGCGAGACGCAGCATACGCGCATTCCGATCTACGAGGAGAGCGTGGACAACATCGTCGGCATTCTCCATACCAAAGATCTCCTGCTTCATTACCCGTTCGAACACGGACTCAATCTGCGCTCGATCCTTCGCAAGCCGATTTTCGTTCCGGAAACCAAACTGATTCACGAGCTGCTCACGATGTTTCAGGGACAGCGTTTGCACATGACCATCGCCGTGGACGAATACGGCGGCACGGCCGGCTTGGTCACTCTGGAAGACGTGATCGAGGAGATCGTGGGCGATATTCAGGACGAACACGACGTCGAGTCGCCGCTGTGGACTCGCCTCGACGAGAAAACGGTGGTGGCCGACGCCCGCCTCGACGTGGAAACCGTGAACGAGATTCTCGATTCGCACGTTATCCCCACCGAACAGGACTACGAAACGCTGGGCGGATTCCTGCTGGCCGAGACCGGCGAATTCCCGGCCGCGGGAACGACGGTGGAGTATCACAACTATCAATTCATCATCGAACAAGTGAACTCCCATCGCTTGGGACGCATTCGCATCGTCCATCGCGAAGAACGGCACGAGGCCCAGTCGTGACCGCGCGAGCGAGGTTCCATCGCTGGCTCTGCTCCTTCTGGTGGCGGCTCCGGCACGGACGGCCCGAACATCGCTTCCACGTTCCGCAGCTCGGGTTGCGGCCGCTGCATCTGGTCGTGGTTATGCCTCCCGAGTTCGGCGATTTCGAGGCGGCGCTCCCGACGGCCGGCTTGCTCATCGAGCGATTGAGTCCGCTGCAAGCCACCGTGGTTGTTGCCGACAACTTCCGCAACTGGCTGCCCCGCACCGGAGCGTGGAATCTGCTGGTGTTCGACAAACGCGCCCGCGGCTGGCTGGGATTTCCCGATCATGCCGCTCTCCGCCGGGTGACGGCGCTGAACGCCGACGTGGTGGTGGACTTGACTCCCTGTTTTCATCCCTATACCAATGCATTGGCCGCCGCCACCGGCGCTCCGCTCCGCGTATCCCTCTGTGCCGAGAAATGGAACTGCTATCACAATTATCTGATCCAACTCGATCCGTCGCGACCCTTAGCCGAGCGCTATCGGCTGCTGCTGGGCTATGTTTGATCCCTTTTCTGAGCCTTGTTCTTCGGCGGGTCCGCGAAGGCTCGCCGTTTCTTTCAGGTTGCGCTGCGATTATTGCAGCAAGAGATCCCCGAGTTTCCAATGTCTGATAAAATGATCCGTGCCCGCGAAGAGTTCTCCCGCCTGCTCGACATCATGGCTCGCTTGCGCGCTCCCGACGGCTGCCCGTGGGATCGCGAGCAAACCCATCGTAGCCTGCGACCCTATCTCATCGAGGAGACCTACGAGGTTCTCGACAGCATTGACCGCGAGGCCTACGGGGAACTCCGCAAGGAACTGGGCGATCTTCTTCTGCATATCGTTTTCCATTGCCGGATCGCCGAAGAAGAAAATCTGTTCAACGTTGCCGATGTTCTGCAGGCGATCAACGACAAACTCATCCGCCGCCATCCGCACGTCTTCGGAGACGGTGAAGTTAAGGACGCGCGCCACGTCGAAAGGCAGTGGGAGAAGATCAAGCTTGAGGAACCGCATCGTCCGCGGCTGCTCGAAGGCGTTCCCAAGCATCAGCCCGCCCTCAACCGCGCGTTCCGCGTGCAGGAGAAAGCCGCCGGAGTCGGATTCGACTGGCCGGACGTCGGCCCCATCTGGTCGAAAATCCGCGAAGAGATCGCCGAACTCGAAACCGAAGTTCAAGCGGAAAACGAGCGCCGGATCGAAGCGGAAATCGGCGATCTCTTGTTCAGCATCGTGAATCTGTCCCGCAAACTCGGCGTCAGCCCGGAGGATGCGCTGCGCACCTCCGTCGAGAAGTTCACCCGCCGTTTCAATTATATCGAGGAGACGCTCACGAAAAACGGCCGCTCGCTTCACGACTCGAATCTTGAGGAAATGGATGCTCTGTGGGACCAGGCGAAGAAGGGGGAAGTCGAGTAGCGTCTCGGCTCGGACTCGATATGTCGCAACGTTCGCGAGCCAATCGCAATCGCCCCTCTTCCTATGGCTGGCCGGACGGCCGCAACCCGGACTCTTCGGCGGGTGACGATTCCCGCGAGCGGGTGCTGCTGATCGGGGCGCAACGGTCCGGCGAACCGGCCGCGCTGATTCTCGAATACATGGACGAGCTCCAGATGCTTGCCCAAACGGCGGGCGCCGTCGTGGTCGGCAGCGAGATTACCAAACGTTCCCGTCCCGATCCGGCTACGTTGGTGGGAAAGGGGAAAGTGGGGGAACTGGCCGAGATTGCGAAGGAGACAAAAGCTGACCTGCTGGTTTTCGATGATGACCTCACGCCCGCTCAAGTTCGCAATCTTGAACAAGGCATTGGTTGCCGGGTGATTGACCGCACCGGCCTCATCTTGGATATCTTCGCCCGCCGCGCCCGTACTCATGAGGCGAAGACGCAGGTCGAACTCGCCCAGCTCCGCTACCTGCTGCCGCGACTTGCCGGCGCGTGGACGCACTTGGAACGGCAGCGAGGCGGCATCGGACTGCGAGGGCCGGGCGAAACCCAGATCGAAACCGACCGCCGGATTGTGCGTACCCGGATTCGTGTTCTCGAAAGTGAGCTGCGCCACGTCGAGCGAATCCGCCGAACCCAACGGGCGGGGCGGTACGAGGTCTTCAAGTTCGCGCTTGCCGGTTACACCAATGTCGGCAAGTCCAGCCTCATGAACGTGTTGACCGATGCGGGAGTGTATGAAGAGAACCTCCTGTTCGCGACCCTTGATTCGACCACCCGTTCGTTGGGCTTTGGATCGGGATCACGGGCCGTTATCACCGACACGGTCGGCTTCATCCGCAAACTGCCCCCCGCGCTGGTGGCCAGCTTCCGCTCCACATTGGCCGAGATCACCGAAGCTGACTGTATCCTTCATATTGTGGATATTGCGTCTCCCTCTTGGCCCGATCAGGCTGCCGAGGTTGTCCGCATCCTGTCGGAAATGGGTTTGGCGGACCGCCGCCAGGTCGTCGTCTTTAATAAGGTAGACTTGCTTCCCGACGAGGAGGCCCGCCGCACCGCTCTTCGGGACTATCCGGAAGCGCTCTTCGTCAGTGCCCGCAGCGGCTCTGGACTGGACGATCTCCGCGAACGAATGAAGATGGAGGTGGCGGCAAACCTTATAGAACTGGAGATTGCCATTGGTCCTGCCGACGGACGGCTATTGGTTGAGCTCTACCGGGTGGGAGAGGTTCTCGAAGAACGGCAGGATGGAAGTCAACTCTTGCTCCGCGTTCGACTTGCAGCAACCTCCGCCCGGCGACTTCGGTTACTCGCCTGAGAATCACCCCAGGGGTATTTGAACACTCCCTTTCCCCGCCTCGACCTCTCCGAAACATCGTTTCCCTCCTCGACTCACTGTTTTCACTTTCTTGTCAACGCTGAAGATCGGAAGTTTATCGGTGCATTCTCCCGATGGGCAAAGATTGCCCGATTGGTTCATTTCCGGCGGAGGCTCGGCAGTTTAGCAAACATGCCTCTAAAGTTTAATAAACAGGAGGCAGCTCTCGTCTAAAAATCAATATCTTAACGAAAGCGACCCGAAAAAAACTCTTGACAATCGGCGAGAAAATTCTATATTGGCCGCTCACTAAAGTGAACACCAAGTTTAATAAACTTTGCCCGTGACATTTTGAAGATAGGGGAGCGAATACGGAACCTGCGGCTGGCCAGCAGCCTGACCCAAGAGGAGCTTGCGGATCGGGCGGATCTGACCAAAGGGTTCATCTCCCAGCTTGAGCGGGATCAAACCAGTATTTCGGTAGACAGCCTGCTGCAGATCCTGCGGGTCCTGAACGTCAAGGTGACGGACTTCTTCCACGAAGGCGCGGCAGAAAAGGTCGTATACGATCAAGCCGAGCGCACGGCTCTTCTGGGTACGGGTGCCGAGCGGTTCGAGCTCCTGATCCCCGGGGGAGCGAACCGGGAAATGGAGGCGGCCCTCGTATACATGCAGCCCGGTGAAAAAACCTATGCCGTCAAGCCTTTTCAGGGCGAGGCGTTTGGTTACGTATTGAAAGGAATCCTCACGTTACGGTTCGGCGCCGAACAACATATGGCGCGGGCCGGTAATAGTTTCTACTTCTCCGGCGAACGCGAGCACGTGCTGGAAAACACCAGCGGCCGGCCGGTGGAATTCGTTTGGGTTACGACGCCGCCCGTATTTTAGGTCGGGGGCGGTGTACGACCTGCTACCTTCAACGAGTGAAGGAGAGAGACCATGAAGGCCTTGGGTCGTCAGATCGTGGTCGAATACTACGGCTGTAATCCCGACATTCTGAACGACGTGGCGCTCATCAAGCGCGTCATGCGCGACGCTGCGATCGCTTCCGGGGCGACCATTGTCCAGGAGGCGTTCCATCTGTTCAATCCCCACGGAGTTTCCGGGGTAGTCGTAATCGCCGAGTCCCATCTGACCATTCATACCTGGCCCGAGTACGCCTACGCGGCCGTGGATCTCTTCACCTGCGGCGACGACGTGGACCCCGATGCGGCGTTTCAGCTCCTCAAGGACCATCTTGGAGCGACGACGTTCAGCGCGATGGAAATGAAACGCGGCATCCTGAATATGTCCGACAAGGCGGCGCTCCGCCATAAGCCCGACCTCACGCCGGCCGAAGTCTGATGATCACGGCATTGCCCGACAAATATTTTCTCGTGGCCGGATTCGCCGAGGGCGCGACGGAGCTCAACGCTTTCGACAACGCCCTCATGAAGGCGGGGATCGGTAACGTCAACCTGATTCGCGTCACTTCGATTCTGCCGCCCGCCGCGCAGCACGTTCCGGCGATTCGATTGCCGCTCGGTGCATTGGTCCCGACGGCCTACGCGGACGAGACGTCGGCGGTCCCCGGTACCCAGATTTCCGCGGCGGTGGCCTGTGGCGTCCCCGATGATCCCGCTTTGCCCGGGGTGATTATGGAGCATCACATGATCGGCACCGAACAGGAGTGCCGGGACCGGGTGGTGCGCAAACTCGAAGAGGCCCTCGCGCAGCGGAACTATCGGCTTACGGACGTCAAGATAGCCGCCGCTTCCGGTGTGGTGAAAAAAGTTGGATCGGCGGTTGCCGCAGTTATCCTCTGGGCATAAACCGGAGACGAGCATTCGTATCTTCTCCTCTTTCCGTTGATATCTCACTATTTACCGCCCTCTTGACTTTCTGCGCGGATTGCCGTAGGTTTGTTTTTTCGCTTGTGACCTCCCTCTGTCCTGCGGTACTTCAAGGATGACAGGATTATCTCGATGTTCCGCGTGGCAAAGCCAATACAGATGAAGACGGATTTGTGGCGAAGGTATCTAGAGCGCATCCCAAAAACATCAGAGGGGAATGCGTGATTTCTCCCGGTGGTGACTCTCCAGAGTCACCCCTCCACCACCTT
Source organism: bacterium (assembly GCA_018812265.1). GTDB lineage: Bacteria > Electryoneota > RPQS01 > RPQS01 > RPQS01 > JAHJDG01. The sequence goes on from JAHJDG010000179.1 coordinate 9,293, forward strand.
GCTGACCGGACGGGGGCCTCTGGAGAGACCCCACGGGGATACAAATTCCCGTCTGTTG
>JAHJDG010000180.1 GCA_018812265.1 bacterium
GCTTCAACAACTGGCGGACGAACTCGGTGTGGACAAACCCCGGTGGGGGGTGGGAAAGGATACCTGCATTCTCTGCGGGCTGTGCGTTCGCCTCTGCGACGAGGTGGTCGGCGCTCACGCCCTGGCCTTCAGCAATCGCGGAGTGAATCGCGAAATCTCCACTCCCTTCAAGCATGAAAGCCAGGACTGCATTCTGTGCGGCGCCTGCGCCCGCTACTGCCCGACCGGCCACATCAAGATGACGGACATCGAGGGTCGCATTCTGCACTCCGAACTGCAGCTCGGCCCCAATGCCGCCATCCGCATTCCGTTCCGGCAGGCGATTCCCAACGTCCCGCGCATCCACACCAATCAGTGCATTCATATGAAGACCGGCGGATGCCAGTTGTGCATGAAGGTCTGCCCCAAGGAATGCATCCATTTCGACGACAAGGACGCGTTCGAGGAATTCCAGGTTGGCGCTGTGGTCATGGCCACCGGTTTCGCCGACTTCGATCCCACGCCGATGAAACAGTTCGGCTACGGCGAATACCCGAACGTCATCAGCGCCCTCGAATTCGAGCAGATGAACAACGCGGCCAGTCCCACCAACGGTAGGATCGTTATGGAACACGGTGAGGAACCGCGCTCCATCGCCATCTTCCATTGCATCGGCAGCCGCGATGAGCAGCATCACCGCTACTGCAGCCGCGTCTGCTGCATGTACGCTCTCAAGTTTGCCCACCTCGCCAAGGAAAAGACCAGCGCCGAGGTTTACCAGCTCTATATTGATATGCGGAGCTTTGGCAAGGGCTACGAGGAGTTTTACCACCGGCTGCTCGACGAGGGTGTTCACGTCGTGCGCGGCAAGGCTGCTGAAGTCGTTCCCGCGCCGCCGGAATATCACGACGAAGGATATCTGCTCGTTCGTTGCGAGGACACTCTGGTCGGCAGGTATCGCGAGATTCCGGTGGACATGGTGGTCTTGTGCACGGCGCTGGAATCGCAGCCGGATGCGGCGGAGATCGGTCGCAAGTTCAGCATCTCGCGCGGCGCGGACGGCTGGTTCATCGAAGCCCATCCCAAGCTGGCGCCGGTTTCCACCACCACCGACGGCGTGTTCCTCGCCGGCGCGTGTCAGGGACCCAAGGACATCCCCGACACTGTGGCCCAAGGTGGCGCGGCCGCCGCGCAGGTGCTCAAGATGTTCAGCGTCGGCGAGCTTCTAATGGACGCCGCCTATGCCGAAATCATCGAAGAGTTCTGCAGCGGCTGCCGCATCTGTAACGGTCTCTGTCCCTATAACGCCATCGAGTTTCTCGAGGACAAGAAGGTCAGCAGCATCAACGCCGCTCTCTGCAAGGCTTGCGGAACCTGTGTGGCCGCCTGTCCCGCGGGAGCCATCACCGCCCGGCACTTCACCGACGAACAGATTTACGCTCAAATTGAGGGGATATTGGCATCATGAGTTTCGAACCCAAGATCCTCGGAATTCTCTGCAACTGGTGCAGCTACACGGGGGCCGACCTGGCCGGTACGGCTCGCATGAAGTACCCGGCCAATATCCGCAGCGTCCGCGTCATGTGCAGCGGCCGCGTGGATCCCGGCTTCATCCTTGACGCGTTCCGCGCCGGTGCGGACGGAGTGCTGATCTGCGGCTGTCACCCCGGCGATTGTCACTATGTAGAGGGAAACTACAAGTGCATGCGCCGCATTCCGCTCACCAAGCAGGTCCTCAAGGGAATGGGAATGGATCCGGCCCGTCTCCGCCTCGAGTGGGTCTCCGCTTCCGAGGGCAATCGTTTCCAGGCCATCGTCATCGAGTTCACCGAACAGATTCGCGCGCTGGGTCCTCTCAAGCTGGACGAAGTCAAGTTTGATCCCGATCACCGCGCCGGCCAGTCTAAACTTCAACCCGCCGCGCAGTAGGAGGAATCATGGCGAAACCCAAACTTGCCGTTTACTGGGCTGCATCGTGTGGCGGTTGCGATATTGCCATCCTCGATATCGAGGACAAGATTCTCGCCGTCGCCGACTTTTTTGATCTTTGCTTCTGGCCTTGCGTCGCCGACTTCAAGTATGCCGACGTGGAGGCGATGGAGGATAAATCCATCACCCTGACGCTCTTCAACGGTGCCATCCGCAGCGAAGAGAACTACCACGTTGCCCAGCTCCTGCGTCAGAAGTCGGTGGTTTTGTGTGCCTTCGGAAGCTGTGCCGCCGACGGCTGCATTCCGGCTCTGGCCAACTTCTACAATCTTGACTCGATCCTCGATTATGTGTATCTTCGTTCACCGTCGCTGGAGAACGGGAGCAAGATCATCCCCCAGCCGGTGACCAAGGTTCCCGAGGGACAGCTCACCATCCCCAAGCTGTGGAATACCGTCCGCACGCTGGGTCAGACGGTGGACGTGGATTACATTATTCCCGGCTGCCCGCCCCAGTCCGATCAGATCGCGGCGGTGGTCGAGGCGGTGATTGACATTCTGAAGAACGGCAAGCCGCTGCCGCCCAAGGGCACGGTGCTCGGCGCAACCGACAAGACCTGTTGCGATGAATGCCCGCGTGTTCGGAATGTTAAAAAGATTAAGGAATTCAAACGAATCTGGGAACTCGATCAGGTTGATCCGGATCTGTGTCTCATGGAGCAGGGGATTGTCTGCTGCGGGCCGGCCACCCGATCCGGTTGCGGAGCCAAATGCGTGAAGGCGGGAGTTTCCTGTCGCGGCTGCTACGGCAAACCGGTCAACGTGCGCGATCAGGGAGCCAAGATGGTGGCGTCGCTGGCCAGCGTGATTGACTCGACCGATCCAAAGGAGATCGAGAAGATTGTTTCTACCATTTCCGATCCGCTCGGCACGTTCTATAGGTTCTCCCTTGCCGATTCGATGCTCAGGAGGGTGCAAGCGTGAAAAGTGTCGTCATTGATCCGATTACCCGTCTTGAAGGACACGGCAAGATCCACCTGTTCGTGAACGACGACGGTTCGCTGGCCAATTGCTATTTTCAGGTTCCTGAATTGCGCGGTTTCGAGCAATTCTGCGTGGGCCGTCCCGCCGAAGAACTTCCCCGCATCACCACCCGCATCTGCGGCGTTTGTCCCGACGCTCACCACATGGCCTCAGCCAAGGCGGTGGATGCCGTGTTCGGCGTGACTCCCACTTCCGCTTCGCTCAAGTTGCGGAATCTGGTCTACAACGCCTTCTACGGCGGCGATCATACCACGCATTTCTATGCTCTGGGCGGCCCCGATTTCGTATGCGGTCCCGATGCGCCTCCCGCCGAACGCAACGTTCTCGGTGTGATCGCCAAGGTCGGTGTGGAAGTCGGCAAGCTGGTCATCGCTCAACGAGCGCGCGGTCAACGGGCGATTGAAATTATCGGCGGCAAGAAGGTGCATCCCGTTACCGCCGTTCCCGGCGGCATGTCCAAGCGTGTCACCAAAGAGGAGCAAGCCGAACTCATCAAGATCGGCGAGGAGATGGTCGAGTTCGCCAAGTTCACCATCCAAGTCCTCAACGACATCGTTCTGGCCAACAAGGGCTACGTGGATCTGATCCTCTCCGATATGTTCACCCATAATACCTACAGCATGGGTCTCGTGGACGCCAACAACAAGGTGAACTTTTACGACGGCAAGGTGCGGGTCGTGGATCCCAACGGCAAGGAACACTGCAAGTACGAGCCGAAGGATTACCTCGCCTACGTAGCCGAGCACGTCGAGCCCTACAGCTATCTCAAATATCCGTTCCTGAAAAAAGTCGGCTGGAAGGGATTCGTGGACGGCGTGGAATCGGGAGTGTACAAAGCCACTCCACTCTCCCGTCTGAACGCTTCCGACGGCATGGCCACCCCGCTTGCTCAGGCCGAATACGAGCGGTTCTATGAGACTCTCACCGGCGACAAAAGCGGCAGGAAGCCCGTTCATCAGACTCTGGCCACGCACTGGGCGCGCATCGTGGAACTGATGTATGCTTGCGAAGCCACTCTGGCCATGGCCAAGGACGATGAAATCACGTCCGACAAGCTGGTGAACAAACCCGAACGCATCGTCGGCGAAGGCATCGGAATCGTGGAAGCGCCGCGCGGAACGCTGACCCATCACTACAAGACCGACGACAAGGGCATCATCACCGAGGCCAATCTCATCGTCGGCACCACCAACAACAACGCGCCGATCACGATGTCTATTCAGAAGGCGGCGGCGGGGCTGATCAAGAAGGGCACCAAGATCACCGACGGTATTCTCAATCGCATTGAGATGGCCTTCCGCGCCTACGATCCGTGTTTCGGCTGCGCCACGCACTCGCTGCCCGGCGAAATGCCGCTCGAAGTGATCGTGCATGACGCGGAGACCGGCGAAGTGGTTCAAAACGCACGGCAGAATTGCTGAAGCCGCTGCTGGTTCTCTGTCTCGGCAACGAGATCATCAGCGATGATAGATTCGGCCCCGAGGTAGCCCGGCGGCTCCAGGAAGAGAGCGGTGAGGGCCTCGGGGCCGACGTGATTTTCGCCCCGCTGGCCGGGTTCCGTCTGCTTGACCTTCTGGCCGGACGCCGCGCCGCGCTCATTGTGGACACGATCCGCACCGGCCATGCCGCGCCGGGAACGCTGCATGAGTTCCCCGCCGGAGTGCTGACTCCGTCGAAGAATCTCACCACCAGCCATCAGATCAGTCTTCCCACCGCGCTCGAACTGGGACGGCAACTGGGAGTGGAATTGCCGGAGGTGATTGACGTTCTGGCCGTGGAAGCTCATGACCTCGAAACGCTGCGCGAAGAGATGACCGCTCCCGTTCAGGAAGCGATGGACAAAGCCCTCCAATTCGTTTACCAGTGGATTGAGAGGAATTCCTCAAAGGAGTCCGATCATGCCGATTCAAACTGAATCCACACCCGAACCCTCCAAGGACAAACCGAAGACCTGTCCCGAGTGTCAGGGTCGCGGTTGGGTGGACAACCGCTGCATCACTCCCGATCATGCTCATCGCTGCGCGTACTGCGACGGCAAGGGTTTCGATGCCGGCGGCAAAGAGTGCTATGCCTGCAAAGGCACCGGTCTCATTGAAGTCCGGCAAGTGGACAAGAATCCCTGTCCGGTCTGCGGCGGTGCGGGCATCTGGCCGGTGCCGCAGACCATGACGGCGGCCGAATATGCCTATCATCCCAGCCGCCGCTGATGAAACGATAAACGATGAGCGATGAACGATGAAATCCCGTAGCGCCGCATGGATATGCGCTTCGGTTGCGAGCGAGAATAGACCGCGGCGGTGAATTTCCAGATTCACCCCAATAAAACCATGACCACCGAATTTTCTCTTCTTCTCGGTACGGCCGCGACTCTGGGATTCGTGCATACGCTGCTCGGTCCCGATCACTACGTGCCCTTTATCGCCATGGCCCGCGCGCGCACCTGGTCGTCGCGCCGGGCGCTCGCGATTACGGCTCTTTGCGGCGTGGGACACGTCACCAGTTCCGTTATCATCGGGCTTGTCGGCCTCTTCTTCGGCGTCGAGGTGCTGAAGCTGACCGCCCTCGAGTCCTTTCGCGGGGAGATCGCCGGCTGGCTGCTGTTCGGCTTCGGTTTGGCCTACATGCTGTGGGGACTCCGCCGCGCGCTGCGCGGCAAGGCGTCGTCTCTTGTGCACGCCCATGAGTCCGTGCACGAAGCCGATCACAGTCACGACCGTCACTCCCACGGCCTGCACACGCACGTTCATCCCGCGAAAGCCAACATCACGCCGTGGGTATTGTTCACCATTTTCGTATTCGGGCCGTGCGAACCGCTGATTCCCGTGCTGATGTATCCGGCGGCCACCTCCAGCGCGCTGTCGGTCTTCGCGGTGGCGATGATCTTCAGCCTGACTACCGTCGGCACCATGCTGGTCATGGTCTATGCCGCGCTGCGCGGATTGAAACTCGTTTCCCTGCCTCGGGCTGAGCGCTATGCTCATGCGCTGGCCGGATTCACCGTCGCTCTCTGCGGTGCCGGGATCAAGTTCATGGGACTGTGAGTCTGTAGATTTTCTTTTCGATGGTAGGGGCGGCCCTATGTGGCCGCCCGTGTTTTCATAATCGCCTTTGTATGGCCGCCCGGTCTGTCTATGAGCGAGAACCGTGAGCAACATTTGGAGATTCGTGTATCCGGCACCGTCCAAGGAGTCGGATTTCGACCGTTTGTCTACCGCCTCGCCCGCGAGCGCAATCTCCGCGGCACCGTCCTCAACAACAGTCAAGGTGTAGTAATTCACGCACAGGGGGAAGCGGCAACGCTGCAAGGGTTTCTTTACTCCCTTCGCGAAAACGCTCCGCCTGCGGCCCGCATGGATGACGTGTCAACCGCGGAGTTGCCGCTCGAATCGTTCACCGAATTCCGGATTCTACCCAGCGAAACGCTGGACGAAACGTTCACGCAGGTTTCGCCCGATCTCGCTCTCTGTGACGATTGCCGACGCGAGCTGCTAAGTGAATGCGACCGGCGGCGCGGTTATCCGTTCATCAACTGCACGCACTGCGGCCCGCGCTTCACGATCATTCGCGATCTGCCCTATGATCGGCCGCAAACGACGATGCGTGCGTTTCCGCTCTGTGAACCTTGTCATCGCGAATACGAAGACCCGACCGACCATCGTTTTCATGCGCAACCGGTCGCCTGCGATGATTGCGGGCCGCGTCTCACGTTTCTGGAGAGGAGTGGCGAACGTTGGAATCCCGCACAGTGCGATGCCGATCCGATTTCGTCCTGCGTGCAGGCGCTTCGTTCGCGAAAGATCGCTCTCATTCAGGGTCTGGGCGGGTTTCATCTGGCCTGCGACGCTACCGATGATACTCTCGTTTTCGAGCTTCGTCGCCGCAAACAACGCGATGAAAGACCTCTCGCCCTGATGTTCCCGGATGAAGCGAGTGTGCGCGCCTGCTGCGAAGTCTCGGCGGCGGAATGGAACCTGCTCACCTCTGCGCGCGCGCCGATTGTTCTCCTCCGTAAGCGAGACGGCGCTCCGGTTGCCGAGTCCGTCGCGCCGGGGAATCCGTATCTGGGGGCGATGTTGCCCTACACTCCGCTGCACGTTCTGCTGCTGCGCGAGTTCGGCGGGCCGCTCGTGATGACCAGCGCCAACCTCAGTGAAGATCCGATTGCCTACGAAGTGGAAGACGCGCTCGCCCGCATGTCGGGAATCGCCGACGTTGCTCTAATACATGACCGGCCGATTCACATGTTCGCCGATGATTCGGTTGTGAAATTCATCGGCGAAACTCCTCGAATCTGGCGGCGCGCCCGCGGCTATGTTCCCGAGGCCGTGCATGTTCCGGTTCCGTTTCGCGTTCCCACGCTCGCTATTGGCCCGCAGCTCAAGAACACGTTCTGCCTCGGCAAGAAAAGCTTCGCCATTCTCTCGCAGCATTGCGGAGACATGGAGAGCGAACTTTCGGCCGGATTTCACGAGCGGGCGCTGTCGCATTTCCTGCATCTGTTCGATGCGAAGATCGGTCTGGCGGCCTGTGATCTGCATCCCGATTACTCCACCACCCGGCTGGCCGAGAAATGGTGCGCACGGCAGAACGTCCCTCTGATTCGTGTGCAGCATCATCATGCGCATCTGGCGGCCTGTCTGGCCGAAAACGAAACCGACGAGCGTGCGATAGGACTGTCACTCGACGGCACTGGCTACGGAACCGACGGAGTCATCTGGGGCGGGGAGGTCCTGGTCGGAGATTTCCATTCGTTCGAGCGCGTGGGCCATCTGAAATCGGTGCCCATGCCCGGCGGAGACAAAGCGGCCAAGGAGCCGTGGCGGATGGCGCTGGCTTGGCTTAGGGAAGCATATGGCGGGGAACTGCTCGATGCGCGATTGAGTTTCATGGATACATCACGCCGCTCGATCGGGGAAGAAGCGCTGCAACTCTTACTCGCACCGTCTTTGAGCAGCCGCGTTTTTCCGTTGACGACCAGTCTTGGACGGTTGTTCGATGCCGTAGCCGCGCTCGTATTCTTCGGAACTCGCCGGCAATACGAAGGGCAAGCCGCGATGCTTCTCGAAAACATGATCTCCCCTGAATCCGCGAATTCTTACACGATGGAGCTGGAGCACGACGAGGGCACGTTGGTTCTTTCACCGGCTGGTATGATTCGCCGAATCGTTCACGATCTTGAAGGCGGCGTTTCTCCCGGCGTGATCTCTTATCGCTTTCATGCGGCGATAGTTGACGGCTATGTGCGGGCCTGCGAACATGTGCGCGAGGCCACCGGATTAAAAACCGTTGCACTCAGCGGCGGTTGCTTCCAGAACAGTTTCCTTCAAACGAAATTCGAAGAAGAACTCACAGGCAGAGGTTTCAAGGTCTTGTCCCACCGGCAAGTTCCGCCCAATGACGGCGGAGTCTCGCTCGGACAGGCGGTGATTGCCAACGCCCAATACGGACGATAGCTCATGTGTCTTGCCATACCCATGAAAGTGATCGAGCGTCGCGGCGAGCGCGGGCTCGTGGCGATGGGCGGAGCCGAAAAGGAAATCATGCTCACACTCACGCCCGAAGCCAGCGCCGGAGACTTCGTCATCGTTCACGCCGGCTACGCGCTGCAAGTGA
>JAHJDG010000181.1 GCA_018812265.1 bacterium
CGCCGTTAAGAGACTGCCGCCTTTGCCGGGGATCGCCGGAGCCGACCGGATTCCGGAGATTCAGCCGCCGGGGCGTCCCAGCGGTCCGCGCACGAGGGAGTTTCAGGATGTCCTCGCTCGTGAGCTCGAGCCGGGCAAGCCCTTGACGTTTTCGGCGCACGCTCAGTCGCGACTTCTGTCACGGCAGATCCATCTGACCGATCCCCAAGTGCAGCGGTTGCAGCAGGGAATCCAGAACGCCGCCGAGAAGGGCGCTCGCGAATCGCTGATCGTCATGGATCACCTCGCGTTCATCGTCAGCGTATCCAACCGCACCGTAATCACCGCGGTGGACGGTGCGGCGCAAAGTGGAAATGTGTTCACACAGATAGACAGTGCGGTAATCGTTTAACACCGGGCCGGCCCTCTTGTAGGAGGCCCAAAGCGGGCGGAACGACGGAAGCCCGTGGAGGAAACCAAACCATGATGCCATCTCTTTTCAGTGCCGTATCGGGCCTGACCAACCACCAGACCCGTATGGACGTCATCGGCGACAACATCGCCAATGTCAACACCATCGGATTCAAGGGAAGCCGGGTGTCCTTTGCCACGGGCTTCTCGCAACTGCTCGAGGCGGCGGACGGCCCTTCCGAGTCTCGCGGCGGCAAGAACGGAATTGAAGTCGGATTGGGCATGCGCATCTCATCCATTGATCGCGTGTTCGAACAGGGGAACTTCGAAAACACCGGCAACCGGACCGATCTCGCCATTCAGGGGGATGGATTTTTCGTGGTCGGTGACGGAAGCCATCAGTACTACACGCGGTCAGGCAACTTCCAGCTCGACGCCGACGGTTCGCTGCTCGCAGCCGGCGGCCGTTATCACGTGTTGGGGCGGCTCGCCGACAAGAACGGCGTGCTCATCAGTTCGTCATCGGTCGAGCCATTGACTCTACCGTTCGGCGAAAAAGACCCGGCCCGCCCGACGACCGAGATCACGTATTTCTGCAACCTTGACGCGAACGCCTCAAAAGCCCGTACCCATACCGCGTCCATCGCCTTTACGGCGGACGGAAATCCGGCAACGATGACCACCGCCATCAATGATCTGGATCAGGTCACCGCGGCGCTGGATGACGGGGACGTGATCAGCTTCAGCGGAACCAATCGCAGCGGCCAGGCGGTCAACTTCAACTTTGTCTACGGAGCGGCCAATAACGGCACGACGCTTGGCGCGCTTATCAATCGGATCAATTCGGCGGATGGCTATAACAGCGCATCCGACGGCGGAGCGACCATCAGCTTGGACGCTTCCGGCAAGCTCCTCCTGCGCGACAATCTCAGTGGCGCCAGTCAGTCAACGATCGCCATGAACTTCACGGATTCGGGCGCGGCATCGGCGATGGTCCTGCCCACGTTCGTCAATACCGAGGCGGGCATGACGGGAACTCACTCGGCTTCCATCAACGCCTATGACAGCCGCGGCAACAAGCACAAAGCAGAGATCACCTTCACGCAGGACGTCACCCAACCCAACGTGTGGACCTGGGAGATCATCGTGGACGACGGCGCGATAGACGAAATCAACGATCGTCTCCTGGGCAGCCGGGGTACCGTACGGTTCAACACGGACGGTTCGCTCCTGGCCTTTGAAGGCGGGCCGCTCACGTTCACGCCGCCGGATGCTCAAGGAATGGTGATTTCGCTGAACGGCGGCACGGTCGGAACGTTTGACGGGATTACGCAGTTCGCATCGCCCAGCACGACCATCGCACTGAATCAAGACGGGCACGGCATGGGCGTTTTGCAGGATTTCGCGGTGGACAGCACCGGCACGATTACCGGCAGCTATTCCAACGGCATTTCGCGGACCCTGGGGCAGATCGCCCTGGCCCGGTTCGCGAACCCCTCGGGATTGCAGTTGGCCGGGGAAAACATTTACAGCGCAACGGTGAACTCGGGCGATGCGATGATCGGACTCGAGAGCGGCAACGTGAACCAGGTCTACTCCGGGTATCTCGAGCTCGCGGCGGTTGATCTCGCCGAACAGTTCACGGACATGATCATCGCGCAGCGGGGCTTTCAGGCCAGCGCGCGAGTCATTACGGTTGCGGATCAGCTTCTTAACGAAGTGACGCAGCTGAAGCGGTAAGCCTTGACATCGGGGCGGGATTGCGATCCCGCAATCCCGCCCCGCACCTTCCCGTAGCCTACCTCTTTCGCTGCCTCCGCGCCGTTCGACTCTTCGACTTGCCTCCCGACCTCGCTGCCTGCTTGCAGGCCGTTTGTCGTTGCCGACGTTCCTCCGGATTCGCCGGAACACGCATCTCACCCGGATCAAAGGGTGTACGCTCGGCATAACGTGAGGTCGAATCATGCCTGACAAGGGTGTAAACGAGCAGAATCCCGCTCCCGAGACTCCCGAATCGGAAGGGCAGGAATCCCCCAAGAAAAAGGGCCTTCCCAAATGGGCCATTCTGGCCGCCGTACTGCTCGTACAGGTGGCGGGTTCCTATTACCTGCAAAAGACTCTCATTTTCGGTGATCCGGCGACGGCCGTCGAGGTGAAACCGGAGAAACAGGAAAAAGGGAAGCATGCGAAAGAAAAGAAATCGGAAACCGAGTCCGAACATCTCAGCACGATCATGATCGAGGAAATCATCGTCAATCCGGCCGAGACGGCGGGGCGGAGATATCTGGCCATCTCGGTCGGGCTGCTGACGGAAGCACCCGAAGCCGAGAAACTGTTCGAGGATAAAAAACCGCTCATCCGCGACGCACTGATTTCGCTGTTTTCGTCGAAGTATCTCGATCAATTGTCCAGTATTCAGTATCGCGACACACTCAAGGAAGAAGTGAAAGTGGTCGTGAACAAACAATTTTCCGACGCCCCGGTCAAGGGGGTGCTCTTTACCGGCTACGTGCTGCAATAGGCAACCATGAGCAAGATTCTCACACAAGAAGAGATTGATGCGCTGCTCAAGAGCGTTTCCGCCGCCCAGACTTACGAGCCGACGGTGGAGACCAAGGAGCGGTCCGTCCATCTCTATGATTTCAAGCATCCCGACCGCATCTCGAAAGATCAATTGCGGGCGCTGCGGACCGTCCATGATTCGTTTTCGCGCAGTTTCGGGACGTACCTTTCGAGTATGTTGAGAACCCTGGTGGATATCAATCTCTTGTCCATTGACCAAGCCACCTATTCCGAATACATGCTCTCGCTCTCCGTTCCGTCGTGCATCTACATTGTGGCCTCGAAGAATCTCAAGGGATCGGCCATCATGGAGATGTCGCCGCAGTTCGCGCTGACCGTGGTGGATCGTCTGCTGGGCGGCACCGGCAACCGAGTCGGCAGCATTCGCGAACTGACCATCATTGAACAGAATATCCTGCGTAAGGTGGTCGAATCCGCCCTCAGCATTTTAACCGATGCGTGGCGGCACGTCTATCGAATGAGTCTCTATATCGAATCCTTTGAATCCAATCCTCAGTTCGTGCAGATCGCGCCCGCTTCGGAAACGGCGGCGGTGGTCTCATTTGAGATCATCATCCGGGACATGACCTTTCCAATGAACCTGTGCTTTCCGTACTTCGTCCTTGATCCGTTGATTCAAAATCTTTCGACAAGTTGGTCGAGCGTGGCCACGAAAAGAAAATCGGCCCACGAACTGGAAGGACTTCAGACGCGGGTTCGCCTGACGCGCCTGCCGGTCATTGCGCAACTGGGATCGTCTCGAATCCCCATGAAACAACTGGTTCGTCTGCGGAAGGGAGACGTGATCCGGCTGGATGAACGCCGTGATGAAGGATTGAAGATTTGGGTGGATGGCCGGGTGAAGTTCTGGGGAGAGCCGGGAATATCAAACCTGAAAAAAGCGGTTCGAATTGTCCGCCGAGTTACCGCCTTGGAGGAAGCCAATCTTGGGTAATCTACTTCTGAACAACGTGCTGGATCAACAAATCGAGCAGGCGGAAGAAGCCTTCCGCGCCACATTGGAGGAAACGCTGCGGGGTTTCTTGGAGCGCGAGGTCCCCGTGCAGGCTCAGGGACCGGAAGAATTCGAGTTCAAGGAATTCAAGGCGTCGCTCCCCGGCGAGGTCGTGGTCGTAAACCTGACTGCAACCGATGGCGGACCGGGGAAAGTTCTTTTCGTTCTCAGCCGGGAGACGGCCGGGAAACTGGGCGATCTGCTGCTGCTCGGCGACGGCTCCGCGACGTTTTCGCATGAAGAACACCTCGAACCTGTTCGCGACATGTTCCGCGAAGTCATGGCCAGTTTCGCATCCAATCTGGGTCTGAAGGTGGGTCATCGAATCGCCTTTGAGGAAATCAAGGCGTCCCTGGTGGATCTGACGCCGTCGGATTTCGTGGGCACCGGCTGGATGACCAACCGGTTTGAGATCGGTCTCGAATCTCCGGAAACCATCTTCAAAATGGTGTCTCTCGATTTCTGGGAAGCTTGTTTCCCGGATGTGAGCGCTCCGGCCGACAGCGAGGAAATGGTTCATGAAGAGGTGGTGGACCACTCGGACGTAGGGAAGGAAATGGGACTCGTTCTCGACATCGAGCTGCCCCTTTCCATCGAGCTGGGCCGTACCAGCATGCTCATTCGCGACATCATCAAACTCGCGCCGGGCTCCATCGTAGAACTTGACAAACTTTCCGGTGAGCCGGTGGATCTGCTCGTCAACGGCCGTCTGTTCGGTCGCGGGGAAGTAGTGGTGGTGGAGGAGAACTTCGCCGTCCGCCTCACGGAAATCGTATCGCCCCATGATTTGGCGAGGGTGCGTCGTAACTGATGGGCTGGATAGACGTACTGAAGACCATCGCCGCACTGGCCGGTATTCTGGGACTGATTCTCGGATTGGCCTACGTGCTCCGTCGTCTAAATCTGGGCGGACGCTTCAGTGATTCCAGCTCTGAGGGCTGGCGGATTCTGGGCACGAAGATGCTCGGACCCAAGCGACAAATCTATGTTCTCGAAGTCGGATCGAGCCTGCTTCTGGTCGGAACGACGGAGAAGACCATGACTCCGCTGATGGAAATCCGCGATCCGGCCGACCGGCAAGCGGTGATCGAGGCGGTGACCCGGAAGCCCCACGGCGCGCCGAGCTTTCGCGACCTTCTCAAGCGGGCTGAATCGTGAAGCGCACATTTCCACGCAGCGTCGCGGTTGTTTTCGGCCTTCTCGTTTGGGCGCATTGTGTCGCGGCTCAACAATTGCCCAGCGTGACCTTCAAGCTCTCGCAGTCGTCGGACCCAAGCGAAGTCGTGCCGACGCTGCAGATCATCGGCTTGATGACGCTGATGGCGATGGCGCCGGCGTTGATCCTGATGATGACGTGCTTCACGCGAATTGTCATCGTGATGCACTTCGTTCGTCAGGCGATGGGCGCCAATCAGGTTCCTCCCGCGCAGCTTATCGTCGGACTCTCGCTCATCCTCTCCTTCTACGTGATGTCGCCGACGCTGAATATGGTCAACGAAACGGCCCTCAAGCCGTACATGGCCAAGACCATAGACCAGAAGGTGGCGCTCGACAACGCGGCCCAACCGTTCAAGGATTTCATGCTGCGGCAGGTCCGCGAGAAGGATCTGGCCCTGTTTGTGAATCTGTCCGGCCAACCGCGGCCGGCCGATCCGTCGGAAATCGGACTGAGCGTGCTGGTGCCGGCGTTCGTCATCAGTGAGCTGCGAATCGCCTTCCAGATCGGATTTGCGCTGTATCTTCCCTTTCTCATCATTGATATGGTGGTTTCATCGGTGCTGCTGGCGATGGGAATGATGATGCTGCCGCCGGTGATGGTGAGTTTGCCGTTCAAAATTCTCCTGTTTGTGATGGTGGACGGCTGGTATTTGGTCGTGGAATCGCTCGTCAAGAGTTTTCATTAGGGACGCTCGATGACTCAGGAAATGGCACTCTTTCTGACCACCCAAGCGCTGACCGTCGCTCTCAAGGTGAGCGCCCCCATGTTGGTGGCCGGTCTCATCATCGGCATCGCGATTTCGATTTTTCAAGCGGTCACTCAGATCAACGAGATGACGCTGGCCTTCATACCCAAAATCGTGGTCACCGCGCTCGTTCTGCTGCTGACCATACCCTGGATGGCGGCCGAGGTCACGGATTTCTTCCGCTACATCTTTTCGATAATTCCCGAGGTCGCGCGATGAACCAGCGGGAAAGAGTGGCGCTCGCGCTCCGCGAGGTGAAAACTCTGCCCACTCTGCCCGACGTCGCCGTGCGGCTCTTGGAGACCAGCGATGATCCCAACGTCTCCACGCGCGAGATTGCCGCGATCGTTGGGGGCGACATGGCTCTGGCGTCACGCGTGCTCAAACTGGTTAACTCGCCGTTTTTCGGTATGAGCCGCGAAGTCACCAGCGTTCAGCAGGCATTGGTCATCATCGGCATGGCCAACTTGCGCAGCATGGTTCTGTCCAGTGCTCTGGTGGATCTGTTTGACAAAGAAGGCGCGGTGGGGGATTTCAATCGGAGGGAGTTCTGGAAACATTCGGTGGCGGTGGCGATAGCAGCCCGCGCGCTCGCCAAACATACGCGGGTGGTGGATACCGAAATTGCCTTTACCGCGGGACTTCTCCACGACATGGGTAAAGTAGTGGTGGACCGTTATCTTCATCCGGAATTCGTTCGCATCGTGGAGTTACTGGAGGATGAAGACGTGCCTATGACCGAGGCCGAGATGGAGGTTTTGGGTGTGAATCATGCGGAGCTCGGGCAGCATCTGGCCGGACGATGGAATCTCCCGGAAATCCTGCAGGAAGCGGTCGGATTCCACCATGGGCCGCGTGAAGCAACGAAACATGCACCTCTCGCAGCGCTTGTCATGACGGCCGATGCTATCGCCCGCCGCGCGGGAGTGGGGCAGGGCGGCGGAGCCGATCACCCGTTGTACCTCTCCGTGCTTGAATTGTGCGGATTGGATCTCCAGAAATATGATCGCATTGCCAATGACCTGAGCAGCGTGTTGGAAGAGCAGGTCACTGGATTTGCCCGCGAGGTGTGAGCGAGAGCGCATCCGCGAATGCCCATTGACATCGCCCACGTCGAACTCTTCGTTCTCGTTTTTATTCGTGTAGCCAGTGCGCTGGCGGTGTTGCCGGTGTTCAGTCACGGTGCGGTGACGCCGATGGTCAAAGCCGCGCTGTCGGCCGCCATCGCCCTGTTGCTGGTGCCGACCCTGACCTCGGGTCTACCCGCCACCAGCGGGACTCTCCCCGACTTCTTCCTGCTGGCCATCCGGGAAACGCTGTGCGGCATTCTACTTGGCTTCGCGGGGCAATTCCTGTTCTACGCCATTGATATCGGCGGGCAGTTGATCGGATTTCAGGCGGGTTTCTCGATTGTCGCCTCGATTGATCCGAACACCGAAACCCAGAGCACGGTTCTGACGCAGGTTTACAATCTCACCGCCATTCTGGTTTTCCTTGCTATAGACGGACATCACACCATGCTGCGAGCCGTGGCTGACAGTTTCCATTCCATTCCCATCGGCGGACTCGCCGTCGGATCGTCACTCAGCGAGTGGACGCTTAACGCGGCCAAGACGGCACTGGCCGACGGGATTAGACTGGCGGCGCCGATCATGGTCACGCTGCTCTTGACCGACGTCGGACTGGGAATTCTGGTTCGCGTTGCGCCGCAAATGAATATTTTTGTGGTCGGTTTCCCCTTGAAAATCGGTATTACTCTGATTATGATCGGGACCACGCTGGGATCGGTCATCGCGATATTCACGGCACAGTACGCTGAGTTCGGTCGTCAAATCCCCGGCTTCCTGCGACTTCTCACGACGCCATGAGCTTCCTGAACGACGAAGGCAGAACCGAAAAACCGACGCCGCGGCGGCGGACCAAGGCCCGATCCGAGGGCAGCGTCAGCAAGTCCGCGGAGTTGAACTCGGCGGCGGTGCTCATCGCCGCGTCCCTGCTCTTGATCTGGTTCGGGCATCATCTGATGCGCGGACTGGAGGACATCACCAGAACGATTTTCCGTCACAGCGGAACGGTGGAGTTTTCGGCCGGCACGTTGCAGACGTATATGTTCGCCGGAATGAAAGTGCTGGCGATACTCCTGGCTCCGCTGATGCTGGGAATTCTGGCGGTGGGCGTGCTGGTAAACGTCGGTCAGGTGGGATTCAAGATTACTCCCAAGGCGGCTCGTCCCAAATTCTCGCGGATGAATCCCATCCGTGGACTTGGCCGGCTCTTTTCCCTGCGGTCGCTGGTTGAATTGGGTAAAAACCTGCTCAAGCTCGCGTTGATCGGTGGCGTCGTATACCTCACCATCTCCGCCGAGATCGAAAAAATCTACTCGCTGGCGCATCTACCGATCGGAGCTCTGGTGCCGATGGTCGGGCAAATGCTCGCGCGGGTGTTTCTATACGCTTCACTCTCGCTGATTCTCATCGGCATCCTCGACTACCTCTACAATCGCTATGAGTTCGAGAAGTCGCTGAAGATGACCAAGGAAGAGGTTAAGGAGGAAGCCAAGCAGTCGGAAGGCGATCCGCACGTCAAGAGCAAGATCCGCGAGATCATGATCAAGGGCAGTCTCGCGCGAATGATGAAAAAAGTCCCCGAGGCGGACGTCGTGATTACGAACCCCGTTCACTTGGCGATTGCCCTGAAATACGACCGGAAGAAGAGTTCGGCTCCCGTTGTGCTCGCCAAGGGAGCGCGCAAGGTCGCCGAGCGAATCAAGGCGATTGCCGAAGAGCATAATATTCCCATCGTCGAGAATCCGCCCCTCGCTCAGGCTCTCTACAAGGCCGTAGAGATCGGGCAGGAGATACCGATCAGTCTTTATAAAGCGGTGGCGGAGGTCCTGGCCTACGTCTATCGCCTGAAACGCAAATTCTTCGGAGTGGCCTGATAGCCTATGACTCCCGCCAAACCCAAAGCGGCTTCGGCCCGATCCGCCTCTTCCGGAATGAAGAGTCTGCTCAGCCACAGCGATATCGCGATGGCGCTCGCCCTCGTGATTATCATCGTGGTGATGGTTATTCCCGTTCCCACGTTTCTGATAGATATTTTCCTGGCCGTCTCGATTGCCGTGTCGCTGGCGATGCTCATGACCGCGATCTACGTCGAGGAACCGCTCAAATTCTCGGTGTTCCCCGGCCTGCTCCTGGTGACTACGCTGTTCCGGCTTTCGCTGAACGTCGCGACCACTCGGCTGATTCTGGGCGAAGGTTTCGCGGGAAGTATTGTTCAGGCATTCGGCGGATTCGTCATTAAGGGCAATTACGCCGTCGGGATCATCATCTTCCTCGTTCTGGTGGTCATCAATCTGGTCGTTATCACCAAAGGTTCGGGCCGCATCGCCGAAGTTTCCGCGCGGTTTACGTTGGACGCGATGCCCGGCAAGCAGATGGCCATTGACGCCGACCTGAATCAAGGGCTGATTGACGAGAAGGAAGCGCGCGCACGCCGCGAAAAGATCCGCCGCGAAGCTGATTTCTACGGTGCGATGGACGGTGCCTCGAAGTTCGTGCGCGGTGACGCGGTGGCCGGACTGCTCATCACGGCCATCAACATCATCGGCGGTTTCGCCATCGGAATGCTGCAGATGAAAATGGGCTTCCGTCAGGCGCTCGAAACCTTCACCATTCTCACCGTTGGCGACGGCCTCGTTTCGCAGATTCCCGCGCTGATTATCTCGGTCTCGGCCGGTATTATCGTGACGCGCGCCGCCACCGAAGGAAATCTCGGTCGCGACGTCACTACGCAGCTCTTAGGTTATCCGCGAGCAATCTACATTGCTTCGGGAGTTCTGGCCTTCTTCGCCATCACTCCGGGTTTGCCGACGATTCCGTTCCTTATTTTGTCCGGATCTCTGTTCGCGTTGGCTCGTCTCAGTGCCCGAGCTCAGAAAGACGGGGTGATGAAAACCGAATCGGCGGAAGAGGCCGAAGGTGCCAAACGCAAGCCGGAGCGCGTGGAAGACTTTATACTCGTGGATCCGCTGGAGGTTGAGATCGGCTATGGCCTGATCCCGCTCGTGGAAGGCGGGCCGGGCGGTGATCTGCTGGAACGAATCACCAACTTGCGACGACAATTCGCCCTGCAAACCGGACAGGTGATTCCGCCGGTTCGCATCCGCGACAATACCCAGCTTTCACCGACCATCTATCTCATCAAGATTCGCGGGACGGAAATCGCCCGCAGTGAGCTTAAACCGAGCATGCTGCTGGCGCTGACTCCGGGCGAGGGCGCACCGCGCATGGAGGGCATCCCGACCCGCGAGCCGAGCTTCGACCTGCCGGCAATCTGGATTCCGCGTACCGAAAAAGAGCGCGCGCAAACCGGCGGCTATACGGTCATCGAACCCGCCGCCGTGGTCGTCACGCACCTGTCGGAAATTCTCAAGAAGGAAGGCTTCCGACTGATGTCGCGGGACGCCGTTCAGGAGCTGATTGACGCCGTCAAGAAGACCCATAAGGCGGTCGTGGAAGAGCTGATTCCCGGACAACTCGGCATCGGGCAGGTACAAAAGGTGCTGCAGAATTTGCTCAGGGAAGGGCTTCCGATTCGGGATATGGTCACGATTCTCGAAACTCTGGCCGACTACGCTCCCGTTACCAAAGATCCGGATTTCCTGACCGAAGCGGTGCGGGTTGCCTTGTCATCCGCCATCGCCCACCGCTACGAGGACGAGCCGGGCAAGCTCTCAGCCCTCATGGTAGATCCGAAGATTGAGCAGATGATTTCGGAAGGCTTGCGAAGCTCGGCCAAGGAGGGGACGGACTTCGCGCTGCCTTCCACGCTTGCCAAGCGGGTCGTAGAGAGACTGAACGCACTCTCACGGCAAATGTTGAATAGCGGATTTCAGCCGATTCTGGTGACGGCTCCCGGTATCCGCAGTTTCTTCCGGCGTTTGCTTGAGCCGGAAATGCCGAATTTGGTGGTCTTATCGCTCGGAGAACTGCCTCCGACCACCAAGGTGGTTCCCATGGGAATGTTGAATCTGGAAGGGTAGGCGGCAATGAACACACAGAAGTTCGTGGCTCCCACGATGAAAGAGGCGATCGCCCGAATCAAGGAGGAACTGGGCGAGGATGCCCTCATCATCCGTTCCGAGAGGGTGAAAGTGGGTGGGTCGCTCAACCGGTTTCGATCGGAAATGATTGAAGTTACCGCGGCCAGTGCCGAGGAAATGAAGGGCGAAGCTCAGGCTGGCCCCGAATTTGCTCAAACCTTGGAACGGAGCTTATCTCGATCCTCGATGCCTGAACCGTCCCCAATAGCGGATCCCCGACTTGGCCAAATCTCCGATGAAGTCCGGCAGCTCAGGGAAGACCTGAGCGATTTGGGCAGGCTTCTTAAGTACAGCCAAATAGAGAAGATGCCTCGGGAGCTTGTCCGCCTGTGGAAGAAAATGGGGGAGTCGGGTGTCAATGGCGAATGGGCGACCGATTTGGCACAGGAAGCCTTGCTCCGGCTTCGGCCCGATGAACTCGTGTCCGCGGTAGCCGTTGAGAGCCATCTGATCCAGAAGATTTCCGGCGTCGTGCGACAGAGTTCCCAACCTCCTCCAAAGCTGAACCGAAGCTATAAGATTGTCGCGGTGGGATCTCCGGGAGCGGGGAAGACCACGCTGGTGCAGAAACTCGCGTCCGATCCGGCGGCCTATGGCAAGCGAAAAGTGGGGCTGATCTCGCTGGACACGCATCGGATGGCCGCCATCGAGCAACTGAAGGCTTTCGCACGCATCGCCGGGGTGCCGCTGGAGATCGTCTTTCAACCGGCGCAATTGTCTGACGCCGCCAAGCGTTTGTCGGGCTCGGAAGTGATTCTGGTGGACACGCCCGGCTGCACGGCCGCCGACCACGGCAAACTGGATCTTCTCGACGGCTTTCTGCGTCAGCTTGACTGCGATGAAGTCCACCTCGTTCTCAACTCGTCCATGCGCGACGAAGAAATGAACTATGCGGGGCATCGTTTCCGCGACGTCGGCATCACTCATCTCAGCTTTACGCACATAGATGAGACGCTGCGGCAGGGCTATCTGCTGAACGTAGCTCGAGTCGCCGAACGGCCGATCGCGTGGATCAGCCGGGGACAGGGATTCGTCGGCTGCATAGAAAGATTCACCCCGGAGCATCTCCGCCGCTGGATGACTCTCGATCAAGCGGAGAGCAAGGCTGAGTCGGCACGCGAAACACTATCATCGGTACCCGTTAAGTAATCGCCATGGCCGCCAAACCGCCCAAGTCTGAGCTTCTCGAACTTCTGAAACTGCTTCGCCGCATCCTGGTGCTCGCGGTGGCGGTCTATGGGCTGGTTCGCGGGATGCCTTACGATGCCTTGCTGTTTCGGCTGGCGATTCTGTGGGCGGTGTTGTATATCTGCTCGGGAGTTGTGGATACCGTGTTTCGACGGTTGAGCTTTCGGACTACACTTCAACCCGTTGGGCCGGCTCCCCAAGAATCCGCACCGGCCACCAAACCGAAAGGCAAGACCGCCGAGAAGCCGAAAGAAAGCAGTCGTTTGCCGGCCGTGAGCGGCGAGCAAGCCAGATAATCCATGAAAGCCGTTACCGCATCCAGCGCAGGCTGGGAAGCCTACGTGCAAACGCGCAGCCCCGAGATCCGGGAACAACTGCTGGTGCAGTATCTCCCGCTGGTGCGGCGCGTGGCGGGCCGCATGGTGGGAACCATGCCCCGCAGCGTGCGGCTGGATGATCTGGTTTCGGCCGGCGTGGTGGGGCTGCTGTCGAGTTTCGACAACTTCGACCCGAGTCTGGGAATCAAGTTCGAGACCTTCGCGATGAACCGCATTCGCGGCGCAATGGTGGACAGCCTCCGCGAATTGGATTGGGTTCCCCGCTCCGTTCGCCAGAAAGTGCGTCAACTCGAACGAGTCGTCGAAGCGCTTACGCAGGAATTCGGCCGGCCCCCGGAAGATGCCGAGATCGCCGAACGCCTCAATGTATCGCTCGACGAGTATTTGCACATGCTCGACGAGGTCAACGTCACCACGTTGCTCTCGCTGGACGATACCTTCCCCAGCATGCTCGGTGACGGAACGACACTCGGCGATCAGGCCACCGACCTCGACGCGCTGACGAGTCATGACCGGCTCGAAGAAGGCGAATTGCGCGACGTGTTGGTGCACAACTTGAAACGACTTCCCGATCAGGAACGGCTGGTCGTCGCATTGTACTACTACGAAGAACTGACGTTCAAGGAAATTGGAGCGATTCTGCGGCTCACCGAATCGCGGGTATCGCAAATCCACAGCAAGGCCATCTTGAAGTTGAGAGCCGGAGTGCGTCAGCGGATGAACCGCTGACCGCGGCTCGGTGCAGAGGGAGGTGCTGATGATTCGACCCCTCGAACACCATGAGCGTCTTCACCCAACCGAATACGTAAACCGGGTCAAACAGACCGAAGCGACTCATTCCTCGTCGTCCCGCGATTTTTCCTATGAAATCGAGGAAGCCTCGCGCGAAAGCAAAGGTCGCGAACATCCGGGCCGCGAACTCGGTGAAGACACTTACGAACCGTCCGAAAACGAATCGCCGCCGTCCAAAGAGGAGCCGGTCCCGGTCAAGGATGAACCGCCCCCACCCGACGACGGCAGCTTAGACATTGTCGTGTGATATGAGAACTCTGCAAAGCCTTTTCATCGCCGCGCTGCTTGCGCTTGGCATCTTGTGCGGCCCGGCATTCGCCGCTTCGCCATCTGAGCTCATAGACTTGCGAGTCGGCCGGCACAAGAGCTTTGACCGGGTGGTGTTTGAATTCCCCACGGAAGTGCCGCGCCAGATATCCGTCATCGGGGAACATCAAGTGCGGGTGCAATTCACCGGCGCGGTCGCGAAGCCGGGATTTAATCTCCCGCGCCTGCCTCAGAGCCTGATCGCCCTGGCGGGTATTCAAGTCAATCAGACCAGTGATAAGAATCTGGTCGTGGACATCTTCCTTAAGCGCGACGTATCGCCGTCGGAACTCGCCCTGGCCGGAAATACGTGGCGTCTGGCGGTGGATTTCGCGCCCCGGATGTCCGAACAGCCGGCGGGTAAACCGGAGTATATTCCGGGCGATCGGCCTATTCCCACGACGTTTGCCGAAGCGGCTCCCACTCCCGCCGCAACCGACACACTGGATGCGGCGCAGATTCACTCCGTCCTGGCCTACTTCTTCCTGTCGCGGGGGGATACGCAGAGTGCGTTGCGAGAAGCTCTGGCCTATCGGGAGACCTCCGGCCAGATGCTATCGCTGACACTGCCGGAGGAATCGGATCCGGCGGAGTCCACGCCTGACGAATCGCCGCCGCCCGATCACGCCCGGTTGCGTCTCTTCTTTTTGCCCTGGCCCTACGCATTGGGAATCATTTTCGGATTGGGACTGCTTATCGGTCTTATCTTAGTGCGCGTGTTGCCGCAGAAGAAGATTTCGCTCGCGCTGCCAAGCTTCAAGTTGCCGCGTTTCAAGTTGCCAAAACTCTCCCTGCCCAAGAGAAAGCCCAAAGAGTCGGCGCCCGACATCTCGGAGGAACTCGAGGCGGACATGAACGCCCTCGAAACCGCGGTTAAGGAAGAACCTCCCCGCGCTCTGCCGAAAGAGGCTCCGAAGCCTGCGCCTGAGCCGGAACCCGAGCTCGTCGAGCAACCGGTCCCCGATGCGGAGAAGGAAGCCAAAGACAGCCTGATGGATCGCCGCGTCCGCCGGGTTCTCGAGCTCAACAAGGAAGGCCGCAGCATCTCCGACATCGCCGAAGAGCTGCAAATGGGCCAGGACGAAGTCAAACTGATTCTCGATCTCAACCGATAACGGGAGTGTTCTCCGTGAGTATGCTGCGCATGCCTCTCCGAGTGGGAGAGGTCGTGTCGGCGACGGTGCGAAGGAAGATCGCACCCCGCCGAGTGCTGATTAATCTTAAAGGCCACACGCTGGTGGCCGAACCCGAACGCGATGTCAGCCCGGGGGACGAGATTCTGGTCAAAGTTCTGGCCATCTTCCCCCGCATCCGGCTGCGTCTGCTGACTTCCCCGCCACCGGCCGGTTATCGGCCCCCCGGTTCACCCCTTGATCTTCGAACCTGACCCTCGGTAGTTCGGGCAGCGGCAGAGTTTACCTATCTTGCCGCTTTGCCGGTTTCCCACCTTCAAGTTTTTCTCGAACCTTACAGATTACATAGCACTAAGGTGATAGGTACTCCATGTAGGGAGGTGCTATAGGCAGTGGCACCATCCTTGCACTGATTCTGCATGTAAAACCGGAAGTTCGCCATGATTAAGGGCATTTACACGTCGGCAACTGCCATGCGGCAGGGGGTTCTCCGTCAGGAGATGACCGCCGCCAATCTGGCCAATGCCGGGACGTCGGGTTTCAAGCGGGATCAGCTCTTCGTGGAGGAGATGGCCTCCGCCGAGTCCGCTGATACCAACCCCATGCAGCTTCGTCCCCGCCAGTGGACGGATTTCTCGTCGGGTGCTCTCGATCCCACCGGCAACACTCTCGACTTCGCGCTGCAGGACCGGGGTTTCTTCGTGGTTTCCGACGGGACGAACGAGCAGTATACCCGCAACGGCCATTTCGAGCGTTCGGCCGACGGACTCTTGGTGGATACGCTGGGCCGGGCGGTGCAAGGCGAAGGCGGTGACATCACGTTGCCGAGCGGTCTCGTGACGGTCTCTTCAGGGGGCGAAATCAGCGTGAACGGCGCGATCATTGACCGCCTGCGGGTCGTGAACTTCGAAGATCCGCAATCGCTTCGCCGCGCCGAAGGATCGGCCTTTGTTCCCGGCCCCGATACCCCCCCCGCCGTACCCGTGGATGCGCCTACCGTGCGTCAGGGTTTTCTCGAAACCTCCAACGTGGATACCGTGCGCGAGATGGTGGACATGATCGCCATTTCCCGCGCCTACGAAATCAATGCGCGGGTGATTACCGCTCAAGACAACACCTTGCGCCAGACCGTGAACGAAGTCGGACGAGTGTAAACAGGAACCCGTCATGATTAAGTCGCTGTACTCCGCTGCCTCGGGCATGCACGCCCAGCAGACCAACCTTGACAACATTGCCAACAACATCGCCAACGCCAATACCACGGCTTTCAAGCGGACGCGCGTGGAGTTTCAGGATCTCGTCTATGAAACGCTGCGCGGCACGGCGCCCACCGAACAGGGAACGACCATCCCCACCGAGCTTCAGATCGGCGGCGGGGCGAAGCCCGTCGCAACGGTGAAAAACTTTGAGCCCGGCGCTCCGCAGAACACGGGCAATCCCCTCGATTTCATGATTCGCGGCGACGGACTTTTTCAGGTCCTCATGCCCGACGGCTCGCTGGCCTATACGCGTGACGGCGCATGGAAACTCTCCGCCGACGGACAGCTTGTCACCGCCAACGGTCTGCCCATGGAACCGCCGCTCACGATTCCTCAGGATGCCACCAGCATTCTGGTGAACAATGACGGTCGAGTGCTGGTGATGACCGCTTCGGCCACCGAACCGACCGAGATCGGACGGATTGAGCTCGCGCGCTTCATGAATCCGGCCGGGCTCACGAATCTGGGCGATAATCTCTACAAGCAGACGATTGCTTCCGGTGATCCCATCGTCGCGCAGCCGGGTCTCGACGGAACCGGCACCATTGACCAAGGGTACTTGGAGGCGTCGAACGTGAAGATCGTCAATGAGATGATCGCGCTCATTACGGCCCAGCGGTCGTATGAACTCAATTCCAAGTCTGTGCGTACCGCCGACGACATGATCGGCATCGCCGCCAATCTGAAGCGGTAGTCATGCGCTTTCTCGCCGCATTCACGGTGTTTGCCCTTGGTGTGGTTGCCGTTTCGGCGACTGAACCCGAAACAACCGTCGCGCGTCTGATCGCTGACGCTTGGCAGCCTCAGGAAGTTCGAGTCGAGTGGCAATTCACGGGGCCGACTCCAAAAGCCGTGGCGGATTATGAGGATTGGGCCATCGCCGAGCCGCGTCCCACGCGTCTGGCGGGAAGCTTGATTGTGGTTCTCGAGCGGTCGGCCGGTCAGGATCAGAAGATGCGTCTTCCGGTTTCCGGAACGGCCCGCGTGTATGGGCCGTCACTGATGCCAACGCATACGGTTCACATCGGAGAGCCGGTGGATTCAAGCAAGGTTACGTTGGTGGAATCGGAGTGGACGCGACTCAAGGGCAATGCGGCGCAGTGGGAGAATCTGTCCGGCGCGGTGATCGCCGCGCGAACCTTGGTTCCGGGCCGCTCGATTGTTGTTACAGACCTGAAACC
>JAHJDG010000182.1 GCA_018812265.1 bacterium
AGATGTCGCCGCCGCGCGCTTTCAACACAAACAGAATCAGCGACCGTCCCGTCTGAGGAAGACTGAGGATCACCGTGAGAAGCAGCGTCCGAATGAGAAGTCTTGTGTTCTGCCGAATCGCCGGGTATTCGGGATACTGCCGGAAAACGAAATACCCCGCAACGTGCGCCGGAAAAAGCAGGATCGCCAGCGGATGAGAGAAGAGAGCCACCAGCGTACTGATCACGTAGAAGGCCGCGCGACCGCGTGAGTACCGCTCCAAGAGAAGCACCAGGGAATAGATCGAAAGGATCCCGCCCAGCAGATACAGCGTATAGGGCCGCGCCTCCTGCGAGTGCTGGATGGCAAACGGACTCACCGCCATGAATAGCGCCGCCGCCAGACCAGCCGTGCGCCCGAACATCTTCTTGCCCGTCACATAGATCGCCCAAACGCACAGCACGCCGAATATCGATGACGGAAGGCGCAGTGCGGTCTCGGATGATCCGAATACCCCAAACCAGAGTTTGAGCAGAAAGGGATGGAGCCAGCCTTGCCGGTGGCTGTGCCAGTCGGTAAACAATCCCCAATAGCTGCTCTCGATCCGCACCAGCACGGCGCTCTCATCGAACCAGAGACTCTCGGATGCGATGCGAAAGATGCGCAGCACTGCCGCCAGCGCGATGATCGCCAGAAGGATCCAATCAAACGATTTTCGCTTGTCGGTCATCGGATCAATTTGGTTTGGACTGAGGATAGAAACAGGCAGGACGATGAGTGGCGAGAAGACAGAGAAAGCCAAGCCTAACTGCTTGGTTTTTCAATTGTGCGCCCACCGCGACTCGAACGCGGAACCCTCAGCTTAGAAGGCTGATGCTCTATCCCGTTGAGCTATGGGCGCTCGTCAAATGATGGAGGCAAATTTAGCGGTAAATCCTTGAAAAGTCAAGGCGGCTTGGGGGACTCACTTGCTTGTTGTTCGTAAATTGGCAAAAGCGGCCTCAAGAACTTCATCCCGACCCTCGGCAAGCCCGGCAGCGGTAGGCACAGAGACGACGTCAACCGGAAAGCCCTTGCCGTTTCCGTAGCCGTTTTCCCAGTACGGCTCTCGAACGGTAATGACGGCGCACGCGCCTTTCCCGAACTCGATTCGGTGGGTGATCCCCCCCGCCCCGGCGGTAGGTTCTCCAATCAGAACGGCTCGCTTCGCCCACACCAGCGGTTGCAGGAATTGTTCGGCCACGCCGGATGTCAGCGCGTTGACCAATACCATCACCTTCCCGCGAAAGACCGGAGGCCGGGGAGCGAGCATTTCCTCCGGTACGTCTTCCTTGTGTCGTAAGTACCAAACACCATTGTGCGTCGTATCCCGTTGGGAAGGCTGCACGATCTCGCAATAGGGTCCGAGCGGCAATGGAAAGAGCGCCAGTCTCGCCAGAAGCTCGCGCGGAAGTTCACCGCCGGAAACGTCCCGCAGATCGAGAATCACCGCAGAAGCTTCAGAATTCTCATCCAGAAGGCGAACTGCGTCCTCCGCCGCGGCGGCAGTGAGCGCATGATGGAAATCGAGGTACAGAATTCCTCCGCCCATCAGTCTCGAATCCAGGCCAGAGCGGGCGAACAACTCGTGGTAATAGGTATTGCGCAGGCCGGAATCACGGACGAATATCACTTCGTATTCATCGCCATTCGGTCGCCGGAATCGGAAGCTCGCCTTTGTGCCTGCCTTCCCCGTGAACACTCGCTGGGCCGCTTGCGCCCGCTTCGCCGGTAAAGCTGAAGCGCTCACATGCGGAAAGCACTCCGTTTCGATCCATTCCCACACCGGAATCTCATCCACTGCAATCAGCTCGTCACCAATCTGAACCCCGCTGGAACGGACTTCGGGAGAGCCGCTCAATTCGCATACCAACACCTTCTCCTCCGCCACAAGGATGCGAATCGGCACGGTGTCGTATTCCTGCGGAAGATCGTCCGGGAACTCAATCGTGGTCTGCCCATCGCCAAGTTCAGCCAGCTTCATCCGCAAGATTCGCCAGAATTCGACGTCGGTCGGCGCGTTCAGAAGTCCCCGCAGGATCGGATCGAAATCCCTTGCCCACTGCCTGCGATCCATAGTACGGCGTGTCGTCGTCTCGAAACCGACAAAATGATCGCGCACGGCCACCCACGTCTTCGTCCAAAGGGCGGCTCGCTCGGCCGAATCAAGGGCGAACGCCTTCAGTGATAACAGTGCGATGCACAGCAGCGTCAAGACAATTCGGGATTTCACGAAATCCTTCCAACAGAGTTGAGGCGGCCCGTCAAGCCGCCCCGATCATTCGGTTGATCCGATCTCAGAACGCGACGGTTTCCTCGTATTCCGAGTAGACTTCCTTAAGTGTGTCAACCATCTCGCCGAGCGTGCAGTAGGCGTGCGCGCTCGCGATCAAAGACGGCATGATGTTTTTGTCGGCCTCCGCGTCTTGCTTGATACGATCCAGGCACTCTTGCGCCCGTTTCGCATCACGTCTGCGGCGAAGCGCGGCGATGCGAGTGGATTGCCGCTTCTGAACTTCGTTCTCCTCGATTTTCAGAATGGGAATCTCGAGCTCCTCGCCTTCGACCTGATATTTGTTGACTCCCACAATAACTCGCCGGCCTTCGTCAATCTCCTGCTGGTACCGGAAAGCCGCGTGGGCGATCTCTCTCTGGAAGAATCCGCCTTCAATCCCCCGCACGACTCCGCCGAGCGCTTCGATCTTCTGGAAATATTCTTCGGCTCCTTTTTCCATCCGGTCGGTCATCCACTCGACAAAGTAGCTTCCTCCGAGAGGATCTATGGGCGCTCCGGCCACCACTTCATGCCGAATCACCTGCTGCGTGCGCATAGCCAGCGTGACGGCTTTCTCACTGGGAAGCGCCAGCGTCTCATCCATCGAATTGGTATGCAGACTCTGCGTCCCGCCGAGCACTCCCGCCAGAGCTTCCGTCGCGGTGCGAATGAGATTCACTTCCGGTTGCTGGGCGGTCAAGCTGCACCCGGCGGTCTGCGTGTGGAACCGGCAGAGCATCGAGCGCTCACTTTGGGCTCCGTAACTGTCGCGCATTCGCCGGGCCCAGATCCGGCGGGCGGCCCGAAACTTGCCGATCTCCTCGAAAAAGTCGAGATGCGAATTGAAAAAGAGGGAGATGCGCGGCGCGAACTCGTCAATATCCAATCCGCGCTTGAGCGTCTCCTCGACATAGGTGAATCCGTCGGCCAATGTGAAGGCCAGTTCTTGAATCGCGGTGGAGCCCGCTTCGCGGATGTGATACCCGCTGACGGAAACGGGATTCCACTTCGGCATCTCGCGCGCCGCAAACTCGATCGTGTCCACCACCAATTTGACGGACGGCTGGGGCGGGTAGATGAACTCCTTCTGCGCGATATACTCTTTCAGAATATCGTTCTGCAACGTTCCGCCGAGTTGCTCGCGTTTCCAGCCCTGATTCTCGGCGGCGGCGATAAACATCGCCCAGATGACCGCCGCCGGGCCGTTGATCGTCATCGAGGTTGTGATTTTCCCCAGCGGAATGTCTTTGAAGAGAATCTCCATATCTTCGAGAGACGCCACCGCCACGCCGCACTTCCCGACTTCTCCGGCTGACCACGGACTGTCCGGATCGCGACCCATCAGAGTCGGCAAGTCGAACGCCACCGACAAACCCTCTCCCCCCTGCTCGATGATGTAGCGATAGCGAGCATTCGTCTCCTCCGGTCCGGCGAATCCCGAAAATTGCCGCATCGTCCAGGGCTTTCCGCGATACATGGACGAATGCACTCCCCGGGTAAAGGGAAACTGCCCGGGGAATCCCAGTTTCTCCAGGTACTCTTCGGCCTGATGTGGTTCCTCCGTCCAGCTCAGCGGCGGAACCTCCATACCGGACGTCGTGACATACTTCATTCCGTCGGGTACACGACCTTTGGTCCGATAGTCCTGCTCCCATCGGCGGCGCGCGGCAAGAAGTTTTTCGAGCGGGGTCATGGATCCCTCCTCATAGACTTTCCTACCAGAGAATCTACAAATTTATCAAGAGGAGCGCAATCGCAACCCTAACGAATCCAGAACGTGATCCCGATCCCCGCCTGAAATTCGGCTTCCGTTTCGGGCACAAGTTGGAGGGCCGGGTCAATTTCGCCCCAGACATCTACATAAGAGTGTGGAAAGTGGTACTTTAGCCCGATGGGTACGCGAATACCGAAGGTGCCATCTTCGTTTTCCGGCAGCGCCAGATAGGCTCCCAAACCGTAGTACCACCGCCATTCCGGAGGAGAATCGAGGAGGTAGTCATAAATCTGGAAATCGGCGGTGCTCATGAACCAGTCATGCAAAGACCAGGCTGCAGTCACGTCCAGGGCGGTCCGTGGACTCCAGAAGAATTGCCCGTGGACGCCGGATGGCTCGCCCAGTGTCAGTCCAAGGCCAAACTCATCGCGATCGGCGGCACTGGCCACACCGATTGCACCTGCGAGAAGCAAGGCGATGATAGGCCCGGTGAATTGTCTCATGATAGATCTCGCTGCAATTCGATTGTAGCTGTGTGTTTACACGTGAAACGAAGGTATCTGCGATAGGGTTCCAAAGATTCTCTATGAAAAGCCATAGCAAAACCGGATGGTTTCCGCATTTTGTTCACGAAAATGATGCCCTCCTTGATTGGCTGACTTTCGGAGAGGCATGATTGTCGGAGAACGTCATCGTGGCGCAGGCAATCCGGCCCTGAAATTAGGGAGTCTGCCGATGATCCGCAGACAATCACAATACTGACCCCGCGCTGCGGCATTTTCGAAAGTCGTGATATCATGTTCGTACATAGTTTACATGGAACAAGAGAAATGGACGTCCATGGATAGAAAACACGATCTGTCAAACAGTGATGCAAGGTGGCCTGCTGCGTAGCATTCATGCAAATCGTGCTGCGCTGCTTTCAACTTATTGACTTTGCAGCCTTCCGTGATTAAGTTATAGTCTCAGGAATCCGAAACACATGCCTTTTGCCTTGGAACCAACTGCCTTTACGTATTTCCAATGAAACGGAGGAATTAAGATGAGTCTGAAACCGATTTGGTTGTGTGTTCTAGTGGGCGTAGTCGGCTTGGTCGTCCTGAGCTTTGCCTCTCCTTTGCCGGTGCAGCCGATCGCCGTCCAAGACGCGCAAGAAATGTTGCTTCAATTCGAGAACAACCCGCCTGCAACAATTCGTTCAGCGGGCGCAATCAGTGCGGTCCCATTAGGTGCATCCACGGACCCGCAAGTGCAAAGCCATCTTCAAGATTTGGCCAAGACGTTTGAGCGGCCTCAATACCGCAATCTGGTACCTAGCCCGCTAACCAATTACACGCGTGGCTACATGAGCCTGAGCAATGCATCACGGAATTCGCTGGATCTGCCGCTCTGTTCGCTGATCACGGCTCCCGACACATCGCTCTCGTATTTCTCGGGAATCACACCGGGCGACGCCTACAAGGTATGGATTAATCCGGCCAATTGCACTGGCTGCACTCCTGTCTATCCTTTCAATGTGGACTCGGTGACGATTCTGGTTGTCCAGCAGTCCCGGTTGGCGCCCGATACGGTCTATTTCGGTATTGACATCGAGTGTGCTCGCTTCGATCCTACCGATCCTTGCCGGGGTCCGGGCCAAGAACGTTGTTTTGATCTCTACTACCTTGCTCTGCCGGCCGACACCGACACCGTAGGACTGATTCTCTGGACGGTGACGCTGCCGTTTGATTCCTGTTGGATTGACGGCCCCGGCTTCATCGGCATCTGGCATTTGGGCCACACCCTGACCACCGCCTTCCATCCAAACGTCGCGTTCGATGGCGAGAACCTTCCGCCAGTAGTGGATTGCTATGCTTGGACGAATTTCCAGGGATGGATCAAGTGGGCCGACACGTGGGTGGATCCCGATCCGGGTTACCCGGCACTGACCATTTACGGCGAGTGCAATAGCACTCCCCCGGCTCCCATTGATCCCTGTCCGGAGTCGTGCTCGCAGCAGCGCTTCAGCGGTGGTCCGGCATGGTACGATCCCACCACAACCGCCGTATGGCAATGGTTCGGCGTTGCCGCTCCCGATCTGGTCTTTCCGTACAAGCCGATGACGATTGACTTCAGCATGTACTACTTGAATGCCGGTGCGGTGGATGACTCCGTCCAACTGCTGGTCACCTATGGCTGTACCCGGTTTGATGATGTGTGTTGCTCGCCGGAAGATATTCTGTGCGCCGGCTCCATCTGGCTCGTGCGCGGAAATGCGGCCGCTCAATATACGATGCCGGTGAGTCTCGATATTTCGGCTTTGTCGTGCTGCCTGGTGGAGGATTTCTGGGTGGGCGCGGCCGTTATCGGACTTGGCGCGGGTGATCCCCTTCCCAGCTTCCTCTGGACAGCCGACACCGGAGTGCCCGTATGCGAACAGTGGATCTACACCAACGGTGCCTATGAACACTGGCCGCAGGGATCCATGGGTTGGGCGAATATCGTCCTGTCCGGAAGCTGTGAGGATTGTTTGGGCGATACCTCGGACGTCTGTCCGCCCTATGTACCGGAAACTCTGAATTGCACGGGAGCCACGCTCGTGAACTGCGGTTCCGTGACTCTGACCGGTCAAACGAACAGCGGTGGCAACAGCAACGTCAGAAGCTACTGCTGCACACCCTGGGATGAGGATGGCCCGGAGAAGGTGTACACGATCATTGTTCCCAACAACGGCAATCTGAGTGTAGCCCTTTCGAATATCACCGGCGGCGACGTGGATGTATTCGTTCTCAACGCGTGCGATCCCGCAGCCTGCCTCGGAGCCGGTGATGAGAGCGTGGATCTTACCGGACTTTCCTACGGGACCTATTACATCGTCGTGGATGGATTCAACGGTGGAGTAGCCACCTATGACATCAGCGTCACCTGCATCGCCAGTTGTCTCGGGACGCTCTGCCGGGTGATTACACCCGTTACGCCCGCCACGACTACCCGCTACTATGATGCGGAGTGGGGAAGATCGGCTGTTGATACCGTATTTCAGACGTTCTGGAATTCCACACAAACGTCAACACAGAGCATTCTGAAATGGAATCCCGCCACCTGCGATACGTTCCGCCGAGTTATTTGGACGTCCCAACAGGCCACGGCGAATCGTATGATCGCCTACGATCCGCGTAATGGTGGACAGTTCTGGGTTTCGACGGCCACGGGAGTCGGCGCAACGTTCGCCTTCCGTCTGCATCGTCTGAGTTCGACGGGCGGGATACTCAACACTTGGTCAACGTTGGCAGGCATTGATACGTTCCGCGCTTCGGGCGCTGCCTTTGACCCGGATCACAATCACCTGTGGGTGTTCATGAGAAGTGCGGTGCCGCCGGCTTCCGGTGGTAGCTACACCAACGACTTCTACTACTGCATTGACGTGAACAACGAAGCCAGTCCGGTGCTGATTCAGGGTCCGCACAGCATAGTGGCCTTGAACGCGTCACCCTACGAGTTCTTCTCCTCGGCCGGCGCTGACTATGCGGAATCGGTTGATCGGATCATGCTCCAGAATCAAGGCGCAACCAGCCAGAACTTCATGCTGTGCCTGCGGGACATTGATCCGGCCTATGCGGGTCCGCCTCCCGGGCCGGGTTTGGCCGTTGTTTCATGGTGTCCGCCTGATCTCAATGCGGCGCGCGGTTTCAGTCTGGCGGCCATTGACAACATCGGCTCCGGCGTGATTCAACTCCTTGATTGGACGGATGGCGCGACCCCGCCGCAGGAAGTGAACAACTATCCTTCACCGTGTCCGCTTCAGCAGTGCGACCGGGTGAACAATCTCCGCTGCTACTTTGCCAGCGGCAGCCTTACCCTGCATTGGACGGCTCCGCAATCGGGCAACTACCAGATCTACATGACCACTGACCCGAACAACGACGGAAATCCGGACGGCGGTGCCGATCCTGACTTTGGCCCGCCGCAGGCAACGGTCTACCGTGCCGCCGGCGCAGCCTCGTGGACGGCCCCGGACGTTGTAGGTTCGTACCGTAACTACGTGGTCGTTAGCTCCTGCAACTAACCGCTGAATCGTAGAAACTAACCAAGGGGATCGGGTGTTAGGCCCGATCCCCTTGTTGTTTTTACCGATGATAGGCTGTTTCGGATGACTTGATTTGACCGAATGGATGTGCTATATTGCATGCATTGTCAGAAGTTACACGAGGATTCATCTAACTACGCGAGGATCGCCATGTCGTGCAAAGTCCACGAAATACTGGGCTCCGAGGCGGATGCCCTGCTGAGCTACCAGTGTAAAGGCATCACGAAAAACATGCTCCACCTGCCCGGGCCGGATTTCGTTGACCGGGTGGTGCTGTATACCGACCGCCCCTCGGGAGTGCTGGTCAATCTGCAACGGATGTTCAGTCAAGGTCGCGCCGCGGGAACGGGATACTTGTCCATCCTTCCCATTGACCAGGGCATCGAGCACTCCGGTGCCGCCTCGTTCGCTCCCAACCCGATCTTCTTCGATCCGGCCCAGATCTGCGAACTGGCCATCGAGGGGGGCTGCAACGGGGTGGCCTCGACGCTCGGCGTCTTGGGTGCCGTGAGTCGGAAATATGCCCACAAGATTCCCTTCATCGTCAAGCTCAACCACAACGAACTCCTCACTTACCCTAACAAGCACGATCAAATCGAGTTCGGATCGGTGGAACAGGCCTTCAATCTGGGCGCGGCGGCGGTGGGAGCGACCATCTACTTCGGTGCCGAGGAAAGCGCGCGGCAGATTCAGGAAGTACGGATCATGTTCGAAGAGGCGCACCGCCTCGGCATGTTCTGTATACTCTGGTGCTACCTCCGCAATAATGCCTTCAAGAAGGACGGCGTGGACTACCACGTCTCAGCGGACTTGACGGGCCAGGCCAATCATCTCGGCGTGACCATCGAGGCCGATATTATCAAGCAGAAGGCTCCCGAGAACAACGGCGGCTTCAATGCGATCAACTTCGGCAAGACGAACAAGAAGGTGTACGGCGAGCTGGTTCCCGATCATCCGATTGAATGGACGCGCTGGCAGGTGGTGAATTGCTACATGGGACGCGCGGGTCTCATCAACTCCGGCGGCGCGGCCGGCAAGAACGACATGGCGGATGCCGTGCGCACGGCCATCGTCAACAAGCGGGCCGGCGGCATGGGAATGATCAGTGGCCGCAAGGCGTTCCAGAAGCCCGTCAAGGACGGCGTTGCGCTGCTGAACGCCATTCAGGACGTGTACATGGACAAGAGCATAACCGTTGCGTGAGGCATTGCGATGAATCAACCGCTCGATCCTGAGCTTATGAAGATTCTGGTCTGTCCGCTCTCGCACGCGAGGCTCGTGCAGGACGGCGACACTCTCGTTTCCACCGATCCGCAGACCCGCCGCCGCTACCGCATCGTCGAGGGCATCCCCAACATGCTGATTGACGAGTCCGAGGAACTCAGCAATTCGGAATGGAAGGCGATCATGGAGCGCTGCGCGAAAACTTGAGCTTTCCCGCCGAGCCGGGTTTCCAAACCCGGCCGGAATCTGAGGCAAGAGACTTGAAAGGGCGCACGAGAGTGTGCCCTTTTTAGATACAATCCGCCGACCCAGACTTGTGCATGCATATAGCAAGAAGTGGAATTCCCTTATGAAATGGAAGATATCAGTACGATATCTGGCACGGAGGCATGTCACGCATAGTAGTGGTTATCTTTCACTACGAATCCTGTAAGTTGTTTTTTTTTGCCACTTGGGATATATCGCAGATCATGGTCTATTATTGACATTGTGCTTGTCTCGGCGTAAATTGACAGAAATGCTGGAAACCGAGAAAAAGTGGACAGAAGGTGGCACATGAAACGCTTGCTCTTGATTTTTGTGATATCAGCAATTATGCCAGAACTCCTACATGCTCAGCTTCATACACGTTTGCTGGTGCATTTTGATGAGGGCAGTGGGACCATTGCACACGACTCATCGGGCAACAACCTCCATGGCACCTTGGGGGGAGTTCCTACATGGACGAGCGGCTACGTAGGAGGCGGTCTCCAGTTCGACGGCAACGGGGATCGGGTGGATTTCGGATCTTCTGACTTATTGCGACCGGATATCCTAACCTGCGAGGCTTGGATCTATGCAGACTCGCTCCGACAGCAAGAGATGTTGATTGTGACCAGCGGCAAGGATTCTAATGGATTCGTGTTGAGCCTACGTGAAGGAGGGAAACCGTCCTTTGATTGTCAGGGTAGTGGTTCGCGACACATCGCAATGTCGCCCGATCCGTTGACCATCCATCAGTGGCATCATCTGGCGGGGACGTTCGACGGGACCACGGTGCGCATTTTCGTTAACGGGGCTTGTCGGGCCAGCGTCCTGGGTACACTTTCACCGGCCACTTATCCGCTGCTTGTGGGCACGGATGTGACTCCGCCCTACACCTCGGACCCGTTCTTTGGAAAGATTGATGAAGTCCAGATAACGGATACGGTACGATATCTTTGTGGCGAAAATTGTGCAATTTCCCTGGATGGCATCACCGCCTATGGTGCGGTTCCCGACAATCCAGTTCTTCAATTCGGTTCCGGTAATTTCACTATGGAAGTCATGGTACGCGTGGACAGAATCGGCACCGTCTATGACTTCCACCTTGTCACGAAAGGTCGCTATTCGAACATAGCGTATTTTCGATTAGGTATCTATCTTGGCACCAACTGGCCAGTGTTTTGCGGCGCCAGTAACAATATCGAGTGGAACGCAACATCCCCGGATCCGATCAGCATCGGCGAGTGGCACCATATTGCCGGTGTGCGTGAAGGAAATACATACATTCTCTATGTGGATGGAATAGAGAAAGCGCGGGCCAATCTCGCGGTGGGCAGCGTAGACACGAACGATTCACTCTTCATCGGCTACCTGCCTATGGCCGATCCGCCCCCCTTCTTTCCCGGCGATGTGGACGAGGTCCGCCTGTGGAATGTGGCCCGTTCAGCATCCGACATCGCGGACAATGTCTGTCGCGAACTCTCAGGTTCTCCACCCGGACTCGTGGCATATTACCAGTTCAACAGCTGCGCCGGAACCACTATAGAAGACAACGCAGCCTCACCACACGATGGTGTCCTGCGCGGGAGTTACCAGTATGTCACGG
Source organism: bacterium (assembly GCA_018812265.1). Lineage (GTDB taxonomy): Bacteria > Electryoneota > RPQS01 > RPQS01 > RPQS01 > JAHJDG01. The sequence goes on from JAHJDG010000182.1 coordinate 11,147, forward strand.
CGGACTGGTGTCCTGAGAATGTAGTTGAACGTGCGCCAATGCCGATAGATTTCTTCCTTAACCAGAACTACCCGAATCCTTTCAATGCGAGTACCGAGATTGGCTACGCCGTGGCTATGGGCGGCCCTGTGAAAATGGAGGTGTTGAACATACTTGGCCAGCACGTGGTAACGCTTGTTGATGCCTTTCAATCACCCGGAAGCTATCGGGTCATATGGAATGGAAAAGATGACTCCGGCAACGCGGTGGGTTCTGGTGTTTACATGTACCTTCTTGAAAACCGTGGTCAGTATCAAGGTAGGAAAATGATACTGATTCGATAGGTAAATTGTTGAAAATGTGTTCCCTCTGCGGCTATGAAAGGAAAGTGAGTCCACCATGACACCTGCAATTCGTCTTTTATTCGCGATAGCGATTCTTGCCCTGCCACTCACTCTGTGCGCACAGGAGTTCGCCACAGATAGCCACACGCGACTCCTTATTCACTTCAATGAAGGTAGTGGAACCATTGCATATGATGCCTCGGGCAACAACCTGCATGGCGCGATCTATGGCAACCCTGAGTGGACGGGTGGTCGATATGGCACCGCCCTCCGGTATCACGGAGGACCGGATGGGGTGAACTTCGGGGATTCCGATCTGCTGAAACCGCCAATCCTAACTTGTGAAGCTTGGGTATACGCCGACTCGATTCCACCGGGCGAGAGACTTATTGTGACCAGCGCCAAAGATTATTACGGCTATGCGCTCATGCTGTGGGAGAGTGGCAATCCGGCTTTCGATTGTCAGAGCAGTAATACGCGACACATCGCGATGTCCCCTGATCCGCTAACCATCCACCGGTGGTACCATCTCGCGGGGACATTTGACGGGAGTACTGTGCGAATCTTCGTTGACGGGATATGCAAAGCCAGTGTGTCAGGAAGCCTTTGGCCAGCCACTTGGCCACTTCTGGTTGGCATTGACGTTACCGGCCCGCCTTATTACTCCGACCCGTTCTACGGAATCATAGACGAAGTCAGAATCAGCGATGTTGTTCGCTACGCCTGCACATTCCCCGATCAGATTCGAATCGGTGATCACTTCTGCCTTCACTTGCAGCCTTTGCAGCCTACCGTAGTGTACTGGTGCTGCCCGTGGGAAGGGCCGCCGATTTTCAGTTGGCTGCCCGGCTGCGAGTACCAGATGCCCGGCTGCATGGAGACCTGCCCGCCCTATACAGGCCCCGTGACTTGGACGGCGCAGTATGATTCCAGCACCGCCGACTGTCCGCTGCCCGGAGGATGGTGGTCGGGCAGATTCATCGCGCAGGGTGGGGGTTGCGTCTGCGTGTTCTTCGAAACGCAGCTTGCCGTCGAACTGACCATCTTTGCGGCGGTGCCCAGCAGCGCTGGAATCGAACTCAGATGGACGACCGCCTCCGAGATCGAGAACGACCACTTTGAAATCCACCGCTCGATTGAAGGTGGCCTGTGGTCCAAAATCGGTACGGTACCCGGACACGGCACATCGAGTTCGGCTCATCACTATTCCTACTTGGATGAGGCCGTCGAAACCGGAACAACCTACAGTTATCGCCTTGCGTCCGTGGACCTGAATGGCGCAACGGAGTGGGTGGGTAACATGGTCTCGGCAACTCCGACGGCTGCGGACGTCATGCCGGCTACCTACGCGCTTCATCAGAATCATCCGAATCCTTTCAACCCGAGCACGGAGATCGTGTTCGAGATTCCTGAAGCCGGGAACGTTGCTCTGAAGGTGTTCAATGTGGCTGGTCAGAAAGTAGCGGCGCTCTTAAATGGGCCACAGAATGCAGGATTGCACCGCGCGACTTTTAACGGTTCCGGGCTGCCCTCAGGAGTCTATTTCTATCGTCTATCGGCAGATGGTTTCATAGCGACAAAGAAAATGCTGCTACTCAAGTAGCATACTGCGTCAGACCAAGTAGTGCCGTTGCGGCTCAGGAGAGCCACGAAGGCCAAGATGCCCGACAGAGATTCTGCCGGGCTTCGTTTTTTTCGCCCGGCTTCCGCGCCGCAGAACCGGTCTCACCGCAGCGGATGCCGAAAGGTCATGTTGGGGCGGCCCATGCGCTGATAGGCGGATTTTCGTTTCGCGCCCGCGTGGAAAACACCGCTCGCAAAGCCGATGGAGGATTCTCCGAAACGATCTTTGATCGAGTCGCAGGTCTGGGCCAGAAAGTCCGGCTCGTCCGGAGCAATGAATAGTTCCTGCTGAAGAATTCGCGACGTCGGCAGCAGGTGAGCCACTTGAACTCCGATCAGCCGCACCGGCCGCTCGGGATCGCGGCACTCCAAAAACAGCCGCTCGGCCACCGGATAGACGTCCATTTCATGCTGGACGAACCGCTTCAGCCGCCGCTCGTGCGTGAGAGTCTGAAAGCCCCGATAGCGCACCTTCACCGACACGCAGCGACCGGTCATGTGCGCCGCGCGAAGACGACGGGCCACCCGTTCGCAGAGAAGATGAAGACGGCCGAGGAGCGCCTCCCGATCCGTCAAATCGGAGCTGAAGGTGTGCTCGTGGCCCATAGACTTTTCGTCCGGCCACTCATCCGCCGCCAGAACCTGATCGCTCCCTTCCCCTCTGGCAATGCGATTCAAGTCTTCTCCCCACTTGCCGAAGTGCCGCCGCAGAATCTCCACCGGAAAAGCGGCCAATTCCCCCGCCGTGCGGATGCCGAAGCTCTCCAGCACGCGCGCCGTGGAGCGGCCGACTCCATAGAGGTCTCCCACCGGCAGATTCCGGAAAACCGCCGCCACTTCGCTCGCGCGAATCCACGTGAACCCGTCGGGCTTGTTCATGCCCGACGCCATCTTCGCCACCAGCCGGTTCGGCCCGGCTCCGATGGTCGCCGTTAATCCCAGTTCATTTACGACAGTTCGTTTGATCTTATGGGCCAGCGCCGGAATGCCGCCGAACACTCGCACCACGTCCGTCACGTCCAGATACCCTTCATCCACTGAAACCGGTTCGACGCGGTCCGTGAACTGCCGGAGCAACTTGAACATCTCCCGCGACGCGTGAACGTACTTGGCGCTGTCCGGGCGAATGAAGATGGCGTCCGGGCACAGCCGCAACGCTTCACCCGCCGACATTCCCGACTTCAAACCGAAGCGGCGGGCTTCATAGGACGCGGTGGTGACAATTCCCCGCCCCTGCGGAGTCCCGCCCACCACCACCGGCTTGCCGCGCAGTTCCGGATAGCATCGCAGCTCGACCGCCACGAAGAACTGATCCATGTCCAGATGAAAAATCGCTTTCGACATCACGGACTCTCCACCCCGTCGGATGCGCAACACTCTTGGCGATTCTCGACACGACCTGCCGAGCGCGGACGGGGCAGTCAACCGACCAGCGAAACCTTCTCGATTCGCCACGAATGAGCGCGCACGTTGTACGAGAGTTCGTACACGTCCGGCCCTTCCGACACCACCGCGAAGTGATGAAAGCGGGTCGTCCCCTCTTCCGAATTCCATCCGCCGTTGATCCGCAGCACCCGAAACACCCGGTTGCGCCAGCGGAATTTGAGCGGCGAAATCCGCCCGTCGCGAAACAGGGCAATGACTTCCACGGGTTCTTGTACGGTCTCAACACGCATAGGGGAAACCCAAATCCATCGCCAGAATCAGAGTAAATAAGTGAACATCTGTTCACTTACAATATACATCTGTTCAGTGCCGTTGTCAAGCTAATTCAGCATTATTTCGTATAGGGTACGTTAATATTATCAAAAATTTATAACAAAACCGGAGGCTTCCATTCACAGGCAGCCTCGTCCAAACACCCAAATTGAAAGCGGCCGGTCGCGATTGACGACCGGCCGCTTCTTATGGTGAGACTCGTCCTGATCTACTTGAGAAGAACCATCCGCTGAGTGGCGGAGTAGTCACCCGCCTGCAAATGCGCGAGGTAGATTCCGCTGGCCAAACCGGTACCATCGAACGTTACGGTGTGGGACCCGGCCGCCATCTGTCCATCGGCCAGCACGGCCACCTGCCGGCCCTGAATGTCGAACACCCGCAGCTGGACCGGCACCGCGCGCGCCAAGTCGAAGGCAAGCGTCGTTACCGGATTGAACGGATTCGGATAGTTGGCGTGCAGCGCGAAACCACTCGGCACCGGAGCCGCTCCGACCGGTTCTTCGGCGGAACTGGGCGTCGCGCCGAACCATGCCATCACGTTGCGGAGAATCTGCGAATAGTGGGTGGTGTTGTTCATGCCGCAGCCCGCTTCGATGGCGAACGCGAAATAGGCCGTTTTGTACGTGCCGTTTTCGAAACGCACCGCACCAACCCCGCCCTGCGTGTAGTTGAAGAAGGCCGTGCCGCCCCCCACGGGGAGAATCTTCGATGGACTCGTGTTGTTCCCCGCACAGGCACCGCCGATCAACAAGAGCGATGTGCCGCCCGAGATCGGATCACCGTCCACGCCTCGAAGCTGCCGTTGTGGGGTGGCGTCACCGTCCGTCTGAGCATGCAGGTAGTCACTGTAGAACGTCGAACCCGAAATGTCCTCGTCAATGTTCTGACCGGCCAGCAGCAGATTGCCGCCGCCATTCAGGAAACTTGCCAGCAAGGTTTGATTCTCCGGAGTCAACGTGCCGGTGGCTTCGCTCCCGCAAACCCAAATAACGTTGTCATACTCGGCCAAAGTCCCTGCGGCAGGTTCGCCATTATGGGTGGTAGACCAGACGTCATGGTTGTACCACGTGGCCGATCCTTGCGTCAAGCCGGACACAAAATACGTGTAGTAGTCGCTCGTGCCGTCATCATCAACGAGCAGCGTCTGGGGCCGGCCAATGCGAAGCGCCACCAATTCCGTGTGGGGATAATCGCCGCCATCGCTGAGCGTAACGTTCAGGGTAGCCCAGTACGCATCCGTCACCGCACCGGAAACCGTAATCTGCACCGGACTCGATGAGTTGTTCACGGATTGTCCGGCATTCAGGAATCCAAAAGGAACCAGTCCGTTGGTAATGGTAAGGTTCGGATCATCCGAGGTGACTTCCATCTGCGCGTTGTAGGCCATCTGCCAACCCGCTTCGTTGGCGATCGTCACAATCAATCCTCCGCTCTCCCCCGCTTCCAGGCGGCCGTCGCCGTCCGTGTCGTTCTGCACCGCGACGCCCTCATACACGAGATACGGGAAAACGGACATCAGCGGACGCATCGCGTCAATGCGACCCCGACCGAGATGACTTGGATTGTATTCGGGATTCAATGCGGTGATGTCCACGCAGTAGTCGAGAACGAAGTCTTCGATTTGCTGATTGGTCATGTTCGGAAACAACGACCATAGGAGAGCAAACACGCCCGCCGCATTGGGAGACGCCATCGAAGTACCGTCGAGCGCTTCATAGCTGGGATTGATGGACGTGGACGTGATGTTGCTGCCGGGCGCGTAGCAGTCAACGGTTGTGCCGTAGTTCGAGAAATCCGAAACTCGATCGCCGGTAGTCGTGCTTCCCACCGAAATCACGTGGGCATATGCCGAGGGATAGTGGGGACCGCTGCTGTGCTCGTTCCCCGACGCTCCGCACAAGAGCGCTCCGTTGTTCCACGCCGCCAGGCAGGCATTGGCGGCCGAACTGCTGTAGCCGGGCCCGCCGTAGGACATATTGATAACCTTCGCCCCATGGGTAACCGCCCACAACATCGCCGGGATCGTAGCCGACTCGGGCAGCCGTCCCTCATATTGGGTGGTAATGTATCCCGCGCGGCACATCATGATCCGGACGTTCCAATTGACCCCCGTGACACCAATGCCGTTGTTGCCGACCGCACCGATGATCCCCAAAACGTGAGTCCCGTGGTTGTCAATGCTGGATGGATTGTTGTCTTCGCTGTTGTCACAGTCCTCGCCCGGTGCGCAACCTCCGATATTGCGGATGAAGTCCCAGGCGATGAAATCGTCCACCTTGCCGTTGCCGTCATCATCAACCCCGTTCAGATCGTCGTTGTCACCGGGATAGCTGGTGTCGGTGTACGGCTCAGAATCTTCATCCATGTCTTCGCCCGGATTCACCCACAGATTCGCCGGATAATCGGCGTGAATCCAGTGAACTCCGATGTCAATGGCACAGACGATAAAATCACGGCTTCCGGTTGTGAAATCCCACGCCCGTGGGCAGTTCATCTGTCGTTTATCCCACTGATTTGCCCACAGTGGATCATTGGGGATACGGTCACAGGGTTTTCGCAGCAGGTTCGGCTCCGCGTATTCGACGTTCGCATCGGCCTCGAAATCGGCAATCATCGCCAGAAGGTCGGCTTCCGGTGGACATTCGAGAAGCATCAGCCGATAGAAATCCGGAGGAAACGTCAGGTTCTCGAGAATCACATCATTCACGATGCGCGTCATACGAACCACTTTGTATCGCGCGAACAGTCCGTCCAATGACGCGATTCCCAGACTCACCGTCGCATCGCCCGTCTCCACGTCCTGCAACATGCCGACGCTTTCCGTAAAGTTGACGATGAGGTGTCCCGGATACCACTCGCATCCGGTGTAGTCGTGGCCGGCCAGAACACAAGCCGGTGCAAGCAGGAACGTCAAAAGGATGAAGCCAACCAACGAACGAATCATGATGCACTCCTTAGAACGATAAGCCGTCGGCCCGCAAAGGACCGCCCCAGAAAATTCATTTGAGAAGAAGCATGCGGGAAGTGAACGTCGCTTCCCCCGCCTGCATGCGCACGAAATAGACTCCGCTGGAAAGACCGCGTCCGTCAAAGACCGCGGAATGCGTTCCCGCGGTCAGGACTCCGTTCATGACCGTGGCGACCCGCCGGCCGAGAACGTCGAATGCGACAAGCTCAACGTGAGTGGACACCGCCACGTCAAACACAATCGTGGTGGTGGGATTGAACGGATTCGGATAGTTCCCCCGCAGCGCGGTCGTTCGCGGCAGGACCGCGCTGGGCGTCGGCGTCGCATCCAATGTCCCCATCCAGACCAGCATGGAAGAAACGACGTCCGCCTGATGAGTGGTCTGTCCCAATCCGCAAGCGGCCTCCAGAGCGAAAGCCAGATAAACGACCTTGTAGCTCCCCGAGTACAGAATCGCGCCCGTTCCCCCGCCGCTATAAGAGAACAACGGTTCACCGCCGTTCACGGGAACGATTTGCGATGGACTGGAGCTGTTGTTCGCGCAATCGCCGCCTTGCAGGAGCAACGACATTCCCTGCGATACGGGACTGCCCGGCACTCCGGAGAGTTGGCGGTTGCCGTCGCCGGTCTGGCTCTGTGCGTGAAGATAGTCGGAATAGAACGAAGTGGCCGCCAGGTCTTCATCCACGTTTTGGCCGATGACCATCAGGTTTCCGCCCCCGTTCAGATACACGCTCAGAACCGCCTGATCGTCGGCCGTCAACGTCTCCCAATTCTGATCTCCGCAGATCCAAATCACCGTCGAATACTGCGACAGTTCGCTTGAGGAAACCGCGCCTTCGGTCAACGTCGTGCGCTCGTCCGCCGTTACTCCGGCTTGAGTGACGCTGGTCGCGTAGTACGACTCGTATTGCATTCCGCCGTCGTCATCCACGATCAGAACCTCGCCGCGTCCGACGCGGACTTCCAGCGTTCGCGTGGCGCGGTAGCCGTTCGGCGAACTGAACGTCACCGACAGCGGCGCCCAGAAGGCGGTGTCGAGTTCGGAAGCGGCCGAAATGATGACGGGATTGCCGGAGTTTGACACGGTTTGCCCGGCCACTACGTCGCCCAGGAACACCGTGGAATTGGCAAGCGAAACGAACGGCGCCTCGCTGGAAATCGTCATCGAAAGATCATCGGCATTCGCCCAACCGGGATCGTTGGTGCAGGTGAGTACAAGATTCCCGCTCTCGCCCGATTCCAGACGTCCGTCGCCATCGCCGCCGATTTGGTCGGAAAGGTCAAAGCTCGCAATTCTCATCTGTGGATAAAAGGAAGCGACGGCCGCCGCTGCGTCCACCCGTCCGTGCCCCAGATGGGAAGGGGGTACGCCGGAATTGTTGCCCGTAATATCGTGTGCCGTATCGAAAATGAGGTCGCGAAGTTGAACGTTCGTCATTTCCGGTGCGAGCGACCAGACCAGCGCCGCCACTCCCGCGGCATTGGGGCTGGCCATAGACGTGCCGCTCATCGTGCCGTACGTGTTGTTGACGGTGCTCATGACGCCGGGCGATGCCCCGGGAGCGCAGAGTTCGGTCCACGTCCCGCGATTGGACCAATGGGCCAAGCGATCATTGTTGTCGGTGGCGTTGACGGCGATTACGCTCGCGTAGGCGGCCGGATAATGAAGGTCGGTGACGCCGTCGTTGCCCGAGGCGGCGAACAGCATCGCGCCTTCCGCCCATGCAGTATTCATTACTTCATTCGCATGCGACGAGAAACCCGGTCCGCCATAAGACATATTAATCACACGGGCGCCGCCCACAACGGCATACAGAATGGCCGGCAAACTGGCGCTCTCCGGAATTCCTCCGTTCCCCTGATTGTCGAGATAGCCGGCCCGAATTCCCATCAGCCGGCCGACCCAGCTCATTCCCGCGATGCCAATACCGTTGTCTCCCCGCGCCGCCATGATCCCGCCCACGTGCGTTCCGTGCGAGTGCTGGCCGAACACGTTGTTGTCCATCTGGCTGTCGCAATCTTCACCCGGAGCGCAATTGCCGATGTTGCGGATAAAATCCCAGCCGAGGAAATCGTCGGTATATCCGTTCCCGTCGTCGTCAACTCCATTCAGGTCGTCGTAGTCTCCGGGATAGGTCGCGTCGGTCCAGGCCACACCGTCTCCATCCAGGTCTTCTCCGGGATTGACCCAAAGATTGGGAGTCAAGTCGGGATGATTCCAGTCCACGCCGGTGTCAATGCCGACACAGATGATCTCCGAAGATCCGACCGAGACGTCCCACACTGCCGGAGCTCCGACAATGCGCTTGTCCCACTGTTGACCCCACAGCGCATCATTGGGGACGCGGCTGATCCGCGCAATCAGGTCGGGCTCGACGAGCACCACGTTGGCGTCGCCGGCCAAACGATCCAGGACGTCAAGCACGGGATATTCGGAGCGAAACGTCAGCACGTACGTATGATACAGATCAGGGGCGACTTTGAGCCGGCCAAGAATCCCGTCGGGAACCAGCCGCTGGGCGGATGTGCATTCAAACTCGCTAAACAGCGCATTGAGCGTCGGTATATTCGTCACCAATGCCGGTTCAGCATCGGTCATTCCGGTTTCAAACCGAACATCCTCATCAAAGCTAACAATCAATCGGCCCGGAATATACTGACACGAACTCCATTGATCGGACAAACCACAAGAAGCCTGTGAAGCGGTCAGCAGTAAAACTGCGAGTGTGGCAACGACACGAGTAGACATCCAATGCTCCTGAAGGAATCATCCAAGTCACGATAGAGAACCTTGCTCTATCTTGTTAGAATAATAATTTATAGTCACAAAGTCAATTCCATGCCTGTGAGATGCAAATATAATGCTGGCTCGTAATCTACTGAATTACAATAGAAAAGCCTCGATTAGAGGCTTTTCTCGTGCGAATATTGCATAGGACTCTGCAATCCATACCTACCTTATCCGTGCAGGGCGTGGCGCTACATCCCCAAGACAGGCGAACTACTTGGTCGCCACACGGGCCGGGATCACGTGCGGCGTTACAAAAACCATAATCTCCGTCTTGTCAAGCGTTTTGGCCTGATAGCTGAATAGCCGGCCGAAAAGAGGTATGGCGTGGAGGAGCGGCACGCGCCGTTCCACCAGACCATCCTTCGATCGGATCACGCCTCCGATCACAACCGTTTCGCCATCATGAACCAGAAGCGTGGTGCTGACCTGTGAGGTCAGGATGATGATACCACCCGAAACGGTGGCTTCGCCTGATAGGTCGGAAACCTCGGGATTCAGGCTCATCAAGACGTCCCCATCCGGATTGATATGCGGCGTCACCCGGAGTTTCACGGCAACGTCGAACAGTTCCGTGACCAGATTGCCCGCTTCGTCCAGAACATTGATCGGGATTTTCTTCCCCGACAAGATCTCGGCAGACTCATTGTCATTGATAAGAACCGAGGGTTGAGAAAGAATCTCGGCACGCCGGCTCTCCTCCAGCGCCGAGATCCTGGCCTCGATGTCCACGCCGTTCTCGAGACGACCAAAAGAGAAGGTCCCGTGCGGCTCGTTGATGCCCAGATCCACGCTGCCTTGCGCCCGAGTGTTGGCGAGCGGATTTTCGAGATTTCCCAGTGACCAATTCACGCCGATTTCACGGGCCGTGGCGAAATCCACCTCGACGAATTTGGCTTCGATAAGGACCTGCGCGGCCGGCCGGTCAAGCGAAGCCACGATCTCGTCCATCGAGCTGATCACCAGCGGAATGTCGCTGACGATCAGGGCATTGGCTCGGACGTCCGCCTGAGTGCGACCGCGTTCGCTGAGTAGCTTGCTGACCACCAATTGAAGCTTCTCAGCCCGAGCATACTTGATCTGATAGACCTTGGTCGCCAGGTTCTCGAGCTTGCGGGCCTGCTCATAATCCTTATGGGTTGATACACGAATAATCCCCTGATTCTCGATGGCCACGAAGTCATTCATCTTGAGGATATTCTCCAGCGCTTCGCGCCAGGCCACATCGTGCAGAAGCACCGTCACCGGGCCTTTCACTTCGGAGCCGGCCACGATGTTCATGCCCGAGAATTCGGAAATGCTCCGCAGCACGGCCCGGATATCGGCTTCCTCCACGTTCATGGAAATCCTGCCTGCGGTGCCTCGGTAGGGAGCGGTCTGAGCCCCGGCACCGACCGCCACGCTCAGGCAAATCAGGAGGAGAATGATGGTCTTGAGTTTCATCGCCTGCACCTTTCCCCGGTTGGGAATGATTTCAACTGCCGCCGTTGCCGTCGCTATCCGTTGATCTTCAGCGTGATCTGGTCGTAGTCGCCGAAGTCCCAGACTTCCAGAGTGACCATCGAGTTGGTCACCGTCAGCACGCGGCCCTGATAGATCGGATCGCCTTCCCGCAGGAAGAACGTCTGGCCATTCTTGTCCTTTACCATGGCCAGATACTCACTTTCCGCCCACACGACACCGCTGAGCACCGCATTCTCGTGACGCAACAGATCGGTCTCGATTTCACCCTCGCGCTGCTCGTCACGAATCAAGGCGCGGAACGGATCGCGCTTCCCCGTCGGATCGTAGCGGATGGGTTCTTCGCGACGGAACACCGAGCTCTCGAGGTTGATGCGTCGCGTGCCGCCCCCGAACGAAGTGATCATCTCCTTCGGCAACACACCGAGAGTATCAAGCCCCTCCATTCTCGTGGAAATCTCCACCGGCTCGGCGGGAGATTCGTCGGCGCTCGTGATCGCGGCTTCCGCGTCCGTATCCGATGCGCCGACGGGAGCGGTGGATTCCGGCTCGTTCGCGCGCCCCGACGGGGCTCCTAAGCCGATAAGCAGCACCACGGTCAAGAAGAGAACGGCTTTCATGTGCGGCGTCCTCCCGGTTTCGCGGGCGCGGGCCGGCCGGGTGCGGGACGCTCGTCCTTTTCCGACTCGATCTTGACCGGCGCTCCCAGTTCTTTGAAGATGTAAATGGACGCCACAAATTCGGCATCCACCGTTTCCGAGCTTCGTTTGCGGCGAGATTTATACTCACGGAGTTTGAGATCATTGACGTTCACGATTCGATCCAGCGCGGCCACGTCGGACAAGAACGCCCCCAGATCATGATACGTAGAGAGCGTGCGAATCTGGATGGGATTCTCCCAGTAGTAGGGCTTTTCGACCGGATCCAACGGCCGGAACAGCGTGAAAGTTACGCCCCGTTTCTGACCGGCCAGTGTAATCGTTTTCAGCAGGCCTTCCATTTCCCGTTGCGTCGGCAAGAGCTCGTGCGCGATACTCCAACTCTGCATGAGTCGTTCGTAGTCCTCCTGCATCGTCTGGTAGTTCGCGGCGATCCGCTTCCCGCGGGCCAACAGGTCGCTCTCGGTGGCGATTTCGCTGGCAAGCCGTCGAGCTTTCTCCTGCCGCGGGATGTACGCGAAATTGACGAATGCATAGACCGTTCCAAAGGCCAGCGTGAGGATGATGATCCACTTCTGCGTGGCCTGGCTTCTCAGATTGATCTGCATGATGATCCCTCGTTAGCCTCCGCTGACCACGGGAACGAACATGGTCGTGTCCACCGGCGGCAGCGTAAAGTGTGATCCGGGGCTGACCGTAATTCCGCCTCCCCATGAAAACGCCTTGCTCCGCCAGAAGTAGCCGGCACTCAGGTCGGCGATGTAGTTGTATTCGCCCGATTGATTTCCGAGAAACACGTGACCCTCGAAGTATCCGTTGGCGTCGGTGGTCACCCAACGATCCGGGCCCTCATAGGGATTGTCGGCGTCCGGATCGGATTCCAGGATCACTTGGACCCCTTCCACGCCCCGGGTGTGACCGGGATCCGCGAAAACGTATCCTGAGATCTTGGCCGAACTGTTCCAGTCGTCAATTCCTTCGTCACACGCCGAGACGAAGAGAACCAGTGGTAGGAACATCAGCATCGTGCAGATGGTTCGTTGCATCGAAATTCTCCTCCGAATCCTATGATAGGGACGGTTATTTGCCGGTTTGTTTCTTCAGATCTTCTTCCGCGGCCCGCCGTTCCCGAATGGCTTGTGCGCCGCGTTTCAAGAGATCCACGTTCTCGGGCGGCTTCTGCTCCTGAATTCCCAGATCGCCCATCGCAATCTGCAGGGTGAAGCGGGTCACGTTCGCGTGGCCGATTTCCGTCTGCTCCGACACCAGGAGATCCACGCCGGTCACCGATCCGCTGCGCAGCAAATTGGACATGAACTCGGAGACTTTCAGGTTCGAGCTGGTTACGCCCATCACTTTGGCTCCCGGTCCGCGGGGGGTGGCGCTCTCCTGAACGTCCGTAATCCACGTCAATTCAGGAAGGGCATTGTTGATGAGCTGCAGAAGTCTGATTCGCGCGAAACGGTTCCGGTCCAATCGCGATATCACGTCCATCCGCGCGGCGATATCGGCTCGTTTGCGGCTGAGACTCTCCACCAGCTCGATCTTGTCCTGATACAGACTCGCTTCTTTGCGAATCCCCTCGAGTCGTTTTCCCAGCGCGTCGAGCGCGCCTTCCTGAGAGAGATATACCATCACCATTCCGAACAGCAGAATGGAGAAGCCCATGATGGGCAGGACGGTGCCCAGTCCCGCGTATTTGACTTTGCGGTGTTCGGGCCGATCTTGCGCCAGCAGCAGATTGAAGCCGGGATGGCTGTCGTCGAGAAGCCTCAATGCCAGCCCCACCGCCGCCGCGAAGTCCGGGGCCGAGGCCGCCGCTACCGCCGGATCCACCGTCTTCGGATTGAGTTCAAACCGCTGGAACGGATCGCAAACGATGACCTCGATTCCGAACCGTTCGCGGAGAGCCGCTTCCAACATCGGCAAGTGTGCGCCGCCGCCGCACAGCATGATCCGCGAGAGAGGATTCTCGGCGCCCAGTCCGAAATACTCGGGGAAACTCCGCTCGATCTGCTCGGCAATCTTCTCGCTCACCCTGAAAGCCACCCGGTTCAATACCTCCGTTTCATCGAGACTGCGTTCGGCGGCCGCCAAGAGTGCCGCCGCCCGCTCGAACGGAATCCCCATTTCCCGGATCAGCTCTTCCACGTAGATCTTGCCGCCGACGTTGAGGTTGCGGTTCGTATCGTACACGCCGCCGGCGAAGAGGGTGACGTCGGTCGTTTGGAATCCAAGCTGCAGTACGGCGACCGTGCCCTGTTCCTCGAGATATCCGGCCTCCGTCAGCGCAGCCTGCAACGCAAACGGTTCGGCTTCGAGGAGTACCGGATGCCCGCCCGCCCATCGAAGGTGATCCACCGCGTCGCCAACCACTTCGTTCTTGGCGGCCACCAGCAGCACGCCCATTCGTCCGGTGTCGGGGTCCTGCGGAAGACGCGCATAGTCAAGGGACAGCTCCTTGATATCGTACGGAAGATTCGTTCGGGCTTCATAGGCGATGGTAGCGCTGAGCTCTTCCTCGCTCATCTCGTCGGTGGCTACGCGCTTAATCATTACTCGGCGGCCGCCGACGGAAATCGCGATCTCGCGGCCCTTGACCTGATTCTCTTTCAGCAACTCGCCAATGCGGCTGCAGACGGCGTCCGTGTCCATGACGACGCCTTCCACGATCGCATCATGGGGCAGCTCTTTGGACGCGATACGTTCCACGCTCACCGAACCGCGCTTGGCTCGCAATACGGCGAGTTGAATGCTCCGACTGCCGATGTCGAGTCCGATTCCCAACTTGTTCCGTTTCGCCATGGCCGTTCGTCCTCAGACGTGAGTGGTTTCACGGGATAGGTTCGACTGCGTCGGCGAGGGAGCGGCTCCGATGCTGAACGTTTCCACCGGGCGTCGCGGCAACGTAACGCGAAACTCGCTGCCTTTGCCGACCCGGCTTTGCACCGAAATCCGTCCTCCCATCGCTTCCACCAGCAGTCGAACGATGGTCAGCCCCATCCCGGCGCCCTGCGCTCCGGATGCCGCTGAACCCGCTCCGCGATAGTACTTATCAAAGATATTGGAAATTTCGCCTTCCGGGATTCCTACGCCGTTGTCGCGCACGAAGATGTCCACATAGGTCTCGTGGTCTTCGACCGTCAACCCGATCTTCCCGTCGTGCAACGTGTGGTGCATTCCGTTTTGAATCAGGTTCATCAGCACGCGACAGAGAGCTTCTTTCGGCAGATACATCGGCTGCACGCTCTTCGGAACCGAAAATTCCAGTTCCACGTTCCGCCGCGTCGCCTCGTCGCTGCAATGGGCCACGGCATTGGCCACCGCCTCCGCCACGTTCACGACGTCGAGTTCGGTTTCCAGAGCGGAATTCTCAAGTCGGCGAACATCAAGGATATTCTCCACGATCCGCGCCAGATGATCCACTTCTTCCTCGATAATCTGCGTATAACGCGCGTGTTGCGCTTCCGACAGATCACCGTATCGTCGCAGAGTGTATACGTACCCTTTGATGAGTCCGAGCGACGTGCGCAGAGCGAAATCCACCGACGTCCGGCGGCTCTCCGATGCGTCCCAGAGTTTCTGCTCGAGAACAATCTCCTGGCTTACGTCCCGCCCGATCCCGGCGATCGCCCATACCTCTCCATTGTGAATGAGCGGACTCTCCAGGAGTTCGAACGTATACTGCCGATTCTTGCCGATCGTATAGGTGCGCGTCGAGCGCTCGGGGATTCGCTGTCGTCGGATTTCGTCGAGGACTCGGCGGGTGATGGCCACTTGTTCGCCTTCGAGCCTGTCGAACACCGTCGAACCGATCATTTTCTCGCGCGGCAACTGGAAGACCACGCACATCCGCGGATTGACCTCCAGGTACTCGCCCGTGGGCGTGGCCACGTACACGATGTCGAGGCCCGTTTCCACCACGACTTGCCACGGGTGTTCGCCCAACAAACCGTGCGGACGGTCTTGAAGCCGCTGCAGCGCCTCGGTCACGACCGCACTCCTTCTGTGCTTTGCCGCGAAAGCAAACGGATTCGCGAGACCAGTTCCTTCATCGAAAACGGTTTCATGAGATAATTCACGTCAGTTCCGTCGAAATTCACCGAGCCTTTTGCCGGCTCCCCCGTGGCGGACACGAAAAGAAGCGGAATTTGGGCCGTTCGCCGATCGGATTTCAGTCCGGCCGCCATCGTGAAACCATCCATGTCGGGCATGGCCACGTCGGTAACGATCACGTCCGGGTTCATCGCCAGCGCCATTTCATGCACTTTGCGGGGATCATGCACGCGCTCCGTAAGAAAGCCTTCCACTTCCAAGGCGACAGCCAGCATTTCCGTGTATCGGGGATCATCATCCACGATCAGTACCTGCGTCAGCCTAGTCTGCCGATCATCCATTGCGCTTCCCATACAATCCGTTACTCTCCCGTCCTTCGCCGCGTTTGAACGCTGACGAGCCTATTCAGTTTCCCCCGCATCAGAGCCGTTTCAATCCCGGTACGTCCTGCGACGAATCCGTCTGAGCTTCACCGGACGGCCTGCCGATTCCCGTGTCAAGAAGCATCCGAATCTTCTCTGCGCTTCCGGCCGTCAAGCTGACTCCGCAGTAGTCGGCAATGTCCCGGACGACCGAGATCGTCACGTCTTGACCCTCGATCACGTTCATCGCCACCAATTGCTGCGCAACGTTGATCAAGTCTCTCAGATCGTCGCCGCTGCTGGCGGCCAAGAAATCGAGGACGTCGTCGGAAACGCTGACCCGACCGATCCGGCTGCGGACGATCTCGCGCTTGCCCGGTTCCGAGTAGCGGCCGATGTGCGCAATCACTCCCGATTCAATAATCATGCGCAGATCCTGACTCCATCTTGGCTCGGTCACCAAGTTGTTGTCGGCCGCCAGTACCAGCTGCTTCTGACTCCTCTCCATGTGCCGGTAGGTGTCCGCCAGTTCACGCTGTGCCCACGGGTGGGTCAAGAGCGCCTCCGCATCATCCACCATCAACAGATCAAGCTCACGATAGAGATAGCGGAAGAAATTCAGTTTGTTGTCGCGGATACATTCGAAAAGATCGTCCACAAACCCTTGTCCGGTCGTGAGAACGAGGCGCTTCAAGGGCGATTGAGTGGACACGAAGTTGGAGATCGCGTGAAGCAGATGCGTCTTGCCCGTCCCCGGCGCGCCCCACAGATGGCAGGGATTGTATCCGCTGTCCGCCTCAAAGCGGGCGATGGCGCGCGCCACTCCGACGGCGAACTGGTTTGCCGAATCGGCTACGAACGTGTCAAAGATCGCGCCCCGACGGGGTGACATACTCTTCCCGACCGGCAACATGCTGCCTTCCTCCATGAGGTCGCGCGGTCGGCTTCTGCGGCCGGAATCATCGGCACATCGGATCACGGCGTCTGAGTCCGGTTCGTGATGAGGTTCACCGTAGTGGAGATAGACGGCGTGTTCGATGGCGTCATAGCGAGCGGAAAAAGGTTGCACGTCGAAGTCCGTCACCGACCGAAGCGCGGCCAGCGCCTCAGGGCCGGTCGGCTCCGCCATGGCCACCGCCAGCGTGTTGCCGCTTCTTCGAAACGGAATCAGATGGTGCTTGTGTGCCACCGCCCCCGGCACATGGCGAACCGCTTCGGGATCAATCTCCACGTCCTCCAGCTTCAGGAATCGAATCTGAAACGCATCGTCATAGATGGCGCGGATATCCTCGGCCGACAGCCATCCCAACTCAATAAACGCCTGATCCAGAGCGATCCCTTTCTGTTTCGTCAGAAGGATCGCTTCCTTCAGTTGCTCGGCCGTGATGATCTGCCGGTGGATCAGCACGTCCGCCAGACTATGCTCCGCTGCCGTCGGCGTCATTCGTCACCCTGCGAATCGCGTACGTCTCCGAGCAACGTCATCTGCCGGCCGGCCTCGGCTCCCGCCCAGAACAACGCTTCGGGCGCAGTCTGCGACTGGGCCGAGAGAACCGTGGCAAACTGACCCGTCTTGACGATCAGCAAGGTATGCTCGCCCTGCCGGACGTACAATGTCTCCGGCTGATCGCCGGCGTTTCCCAAGAACGTTTTCAACTGCCGATTCAGCCACTCGCGGGTTTCCTGATCCCGTTCCGTGGTCATCTCCACAAGCCCTCCGGCACTCACCGTCAAACTCTGTATTTCCGGGACTCGCTGGCGAAGATGACGCAAGACTTCTTCCAGCTCCGGTCCGGCCGGCGTTTCAACTTCCGCGGCGCGAGGCATCTCCTTGGAATGCGGCGTGGAGCGAATACGAGCCAACAATTCCAATGAACTCTCACGGATCGAGCGCGCGGGGGGAAGCGAGCCGGGCTCCAGCAGGTACGTTCCTTCCGTCCAATCGGCCAGCTCTTCCAGCGCCGGAGGACCCTCAATGCGGACGGTTCCCTCGATGGACAGTGCGTGGGCGATCTGTCCGTTGACCAGCCAGGCAACGCCGATCCGTCGGCCACTCCGAAGCCGCAGCGCCCCACTCCAGTTTTCACCGAGAAGCGACTCGATCAAGGGAATCACTCGATCCCGTTCAATCTGACCCAATCTTGCCCGATGTGTGCTCATGGCCTGCCATGCCCTCCGTCAAATTACCCGGACACATTCGTCGTAACCGCCGTCTCCGCAGCCGTCAGACGGGAACCCGACGTATTGATGCCTCGAATGGCCATCTCGACGTCATGCGGGTTGCTGGCGCTTTCCATGGCCATTTCGTGGCTGATGTATTGCTGGCGAAGCAGTATCAGAATGGATTGATCGAACGTTTGCATTCCGTGCGCGCCTCGATCATCCTCCAGTAATCCTTGCAGCATGTGCATTTTATCCGGATCCGCCAGACACTCCCGAATCGCCGCCGTATTCACCAGAACTTCCACGATCGGAACTCGACCGTTCCGGTCGGCTCGCGGCACCAACCGTTGACTGACCAGCGCCTGTATGGTTCCCGACAGGATAGACCGCACCTGCCCCTGTTCATTCAAGGGGAAGAATGAGATGATTCGGTTGATCGCCTCCACGGCGTTCAACGTATGCAACGTCGTGAGCACCAGATGCCCGGTCTCGGCGGC
Source organism: bacterium (assembly GCA_018812265.1). Lineage (GTDB taxonomy): Bacteria > Electryoneota > RPQS01 > RPQS01 > RPQS01 > JAHJDG01. The sequence goes on from JAHJDG010000182.1 coordinate 29,769, forward strand.
CTGCAACGCGACCTTCATCGTTTCGTGATCGCGAATCTCACCCACCATAATGACGTCCGGATCTTCACGAAGCGCGTGCGTCAGCGCGGAGTGAAAGCTCCGCGTATCTATGGCGACCTCACGCTGCGCAATGAGGGACTTCTTGTTGCTGAACAGATACTCGATCGGATCTTCGATGGTCAGGATGTTCGCGCTGCGACGACTGTTGATATACTCGATAATGGCGGCCAGCGTGGTGGACTTGCCCGAACCGGTCGCTCCGGTCAAGAGAACGATTCCCCGCCTTAGGGTGGCGATCCGCTCCATCACCGGCGGCAGCATTAGTTCCTCAAAGGTCGGAATCAGGGTCTTGATCGAGCGAATGGCCAGACCCGGAGTTCCCTTCTGAAAGTAGACGTTGACACGAGTCCGGCCATGGCCGGGAACGCTCACGGCAAGATCCAGTTCTTTCTCTTGATACAGAGTCTCGATCTGCGGCGGCGTCAGAATTTCCTTCAGAAACGCCTCCATTTCCGCTCCCGTAATCCGCTCCGAGCGCGTGGCATACAGCTCGCCGTCTATGCGGAGGACGGGCAACGATCCGACCCGCAGATGAAGATCCGACGCCTTCTTCACGAACAGAAGTTCCAATAAGCCGCGTACGTCCATAATGTCTTTGCCGACCTGCTCCGTCTGGTTTTCCGATCTCCTACCCGATGTCCGTGGGACGCCCGCGATCAGGACGCCGTTTCGCCGCTCCCCAGCCGATCGCTCAATTCGGATATCCGTTCCTCGACGTCTCCATAGGAAGGATTCCGCTCGCGAACGGCCTCGAAATGGGACAGCGCTTCCCTCAAATTCCCCAGCAGCTCGTGTAAGTTGCCGATTTGGAAGCCGAGCGCAACCTGAGCATCGTCATCGTTAGATTGAGCCGCGCGCTCGCGCTCCAGTAGATCGAGCGCCGCCGGCAGGTCGTCCATTTCATGCAGGCATTCGGCCAACGCCAGCGAAGCCCGGATCCGCATGGACGGATCTTTCCGCGCTTGCTCAAACTCGGCGACGGCGGCATCCCACAGCTTCATTTCCTTGTATACGACTCCAAGATCATAATGATCTTTGCCCTCACCAGACGATAATTCCGGACCGACATCAACCTGTATCCCGCCGGTCGGCGACGAAGTTCCGGGTACGGTTCCCATACCGGACGGCATCGTATTGCCGTACATATCGGCATCGGTCTCGGGATAACTATCCAATCCCTCCAGACCGATCAATCCATCGGAAGAACTTCGCGCTTTCGCAGGCTGCGCCGCCGTATCCTCCGCAAGCGCCGGCTGCTCTGGGAACATGGCGGTTTTGTGTGTATCATCCGGCGTGCGCTCTTCGATAGCCCGCGCGTACTCGTCGAGTCGCTGTTGCAGTTCGAAGTCTTCAATACCGCTCTCCGCCCAGATCGTCTTGAGTTCGCCGACGAGGTGACGGTGACGCAGGGACACTCCGAGAATTCTCTTCACCAGCGCCCGGACGTCCTGTTCGGCGGGGTGTTTGGCAAGTTTCAGATAGCTGCGCAGCGATCCCAGGCAATCGGCGTGGTATTCAAGGCCCAGATAGGCGTCGGCCAGAAACAAATGCACGCCTTCTTCCTCGGGGACCAGCCGCAGTACCTTGCGCGCGACGCCGAGCGAGTTCTCGTACAGCCCCTCCGAGGCGAAGCCCTCGATCGCGCGTCGCCACGCTTCGGTCGCCTTCGGACGGGTGCCGCTGTGCCAATAGAGATCCCCGAGGCGGTTCCACGTCGCAAAGTCGCGATCGGCCTCCTGCAGCCGTCGCTCGTAGTGGGAAATCGCCTTCCCCCACTTGCGTTTGCGAACCGCTTCGCGGATGCTCTGCTCGGATTCTTCTCGACCGCCGAACAATTTCTTCATCGCTGATTCCTCAACTGATTTGTCGCCAAGCGCCGCGCTGAACCGTGTGGACGCGGGGAGTACCCGGCGGCCAGTTGGCTGGCGTCAACAGGCCCGTGTCGAATGCCCAGTTCCGGTTGGGAGCCGTATAGAATGACCCGTAGTTCCAGCTCGCCGTCGCCTGCCGGCTGTTCCAGAGGTCAATGATACTGCCGCGATACGTCACGGTCACGCCGCTCCAATTCTCGAGGAAACGGAACAGATTCTCCAGTCCGCCGCTGTACGTCGAACCGGAGTCCGTCGGCACATGCCCCGTCATTACGCAGGCATTGATGCTCATCGCCGTGGGAACGCGACTGCCCAAAGACCAATTCGATTTCGCGTCGTCCCAATTCGGAGAAAGCAGGGTGATGGCGTCGCACAGAAGAGCCGAACCCTTCTTGGAAACGGTGTTGTAGTTGCCCTTGACGTAAAGAGGCAGATTCGAGGCTATCGTCAAACCACCGTTCGGAAGCGTCTGCGCATTCATGATACGAATCGCAGGGTAGTCTCCGCTCGAATGAGTGATGTAGATGATGCCGTTGGGCGGAGCATATCCTCCCGAGATCATCGTCCCGATGTTGATATCCACCACGTCCGCCCAGCGGTCTTGGCGATCATCCCAGAATTTGTTGGCCTGATAGGTATAGACGCCGGGCTGGGTCAAGGGATTGCCCAAGCTGTCGGTGAGGACTCCGTCCACGTAGCGGATCGTCGCTTTGTACCAGTATTTCGCCTCCCGTTCCAGTGGGCCGTCCCCGGCCACTCCCCGCTCGACAACGACGTGCTGATCCGCCGCCGGAGGAAGGGGCAGTCTTAGGTTTGAGAGTCCATGCGAACCGTCGCGGAACCTGCCGTTCCAGACCGACAGCGCTTCGGTAGCCCACGTCGCCTGCCGGTTATCCAGCCAGTAGCTGCCGCGCCAGACGTTCTGCCAGGCGCCGAATTGATCCTTGACGCGCACGTATCCGGGGGGATCCACGTGGGCGTTGTCCTTCCGGAAGTGCCAATACCTGCCGACCGCCGTCACATAGGACTCGCACTGGATGCCGGTCTCGGCACCCATGTACAGATTGGCATTGGTATGAATCGGTCCGGCAAAGGTCATCGCGGGACCCGGATAGATTTCCAGGTCATTCTCGTAGAAGACGCCGAATTGAAAAAGCGGGATGAACTGATGCTGGATCTCCCGCACAATGGCGGCTTCCCGCCGGTCGCTGGATACCCGCGCTTGGACCGTGTACCGTTGTACGTAACCGCGCAAACCCGTATAATCTCCCGAAGAAATGATTTCTTCGGTCAACGGCCCGACTTTCGTGACCTGAAACTGATTCACGTTGAAACCGGAATAACTCGGGGGCGTGAGTTGATCAATCTGACTTTGCGTAGGATCGAGCGTGTTGTTGAGCAAGTTCTTCAGCTCGCCGCATCCCCATTCTACGGCTCCCTCAGCCGCATAGAACGTCCGAGCGTTGTCCAGCTGAACGGCGGTCACCTGAGTCTGCCGCGTTGACCGGAGAGCCGACGTGGTTGCAATGAAAATGAGTCCGGTCATCAGAATCAGCGCCACCACCATCACCAGACCTCGCTGATGAGCCGAACGCCCTCTGCCCTGCCCTTTTGACCCCACGGGTATATTCCGCATGTCTTTTCTCCACAGCAAATTACACATCATGCGCCCAGACTCAAGTTGCGGCCGCGCACCAGAAACCGATGTACGGTCCGGTGATAGCCGTCATACCAGTACGTCCCGTCCGGCAGATACAGAAATTCGGGATGGGCGTTTTCTTGACGATCCGAACGCGTTACTACCATGATCTCGACCGCCGTGACCCGGCTCCGCTCCCCGGTAGTCAGCGTGTATCCGGACCCATAGGGGTAGCCAGACGCCGGAATCGAGTTCCCGTCGCGATCCCAATAAAGGAACATCATATGATCCACGTGGGTAGCCACCGTTTTCATTACCGGAGGCAGCCAGCGCAGCGAATCCCGTGACCACTCCCACACCGTCTGTTCAACCGTGTTATGTCCGGCGTTGCGCCGATACCGAATGGTCTCGGTCCGGCCGTCGTTGTCGTAATCGCCCGTACACACCAGATCGTAGGTGTTGGCGAACTCGAAGTCGCTGCGGATCGAGTCACTCCAGCTCTCGTTCGGAACGTCCCGGTTAATGTCGTTCGCGTCTCCGTTGACGTCCTGCGGCGCGAGCAAGCCAACCAGCTTGAATTCACGAGCCAGTCGCTGAACCACCATGCGCGACTCCTGGTTGGCCGCTCCGCGCGCTTCGTCCCGCGCGGCGCCACGGGCCGCACCGTAGTACAAAGCGAATAGGGACGTGAGCAGCGTAATCGCCAGCGTCATGCTGATCAGCATTTCCAAGAGCGTCACCCCGGCGCACCGCGGTCGCGCCCGAGGCAACGTCTTTCGATTCGAAAATCTACGTCTCATCTTCGTCTCCCCTGCTGATTCATCGTATCGCTACAAGTTCGAAACATACGTCGTCAGTTCCGCGAAGCGTCGGTCGTTCTCGAAGTAGATTCGCAGCGTGACCTGCTTCCGATTGACGAGCGTCGTCACATACGTTTCGTGGCGAAAGTCGGGCTGCTCGTTGTATTCACTGTAACCGCCAACCTCCGATTGAATGTTGGCATATGTCATGTTGCGAATCCGCTC
>JAHJDG010000183.1 GCA_018812265.1 bacterium
CCTTCAAATCCTGCGAGGGTCTTGAAGAAGCCGTTTGCACCACTCTCATCAATCGCGCTGACAGCGCCATCGCGGTCAAGGAAATCGCTCAACAGGTGTTCCAGCGAACCGCCCACGGAATGCGCGCCGTCAATCCACTCACCAATGTGAACTCCGATTTCAATACGGTGTACGTGGAGACTCGCACCACCATGGCGGCCATGAACCGCAACTTCCAGCGGGGTTCGCTGGTCGGCGCCTCCGTCGTCAACTTCGTGGTGCCGGAAGATGAAGCCTTCTTCATTGACAGCCAGCGATCTCTGGAAATCGCCCGTGTGATCGCCGAACTGCGCGTCGCTCAACCGGAGACGCCGTCCGACGCACCACGGACGGGCGGCTTGGTTTCTCTGCCGCTGGGACCGGCGAGGCTCACGCGCGAGGTGAGCGAGCCATGAACGTCGCGATCATCGTCGCGGCGCGAATGGATTCAAAGCGGCTTCCCGGCAAAGCGCTCCTGCCGTTTCATGGTGTGCCGATGATCGTGTTTCTGCTCCGCCGTCTGCGTTCGTCGCGGCGGGCAACCGATATTGTATTGGCGACCACTTCTCGACCACAGGATGACGTGTTGGAAAAATGGGCTGAGCGCGAAGGAATCGCCGTTTTCCGGGGAGCGGAAAACGATCTCGTCGCCCGCTACGCTGCCGCCGCCGAGCAATTCGCCGCCGATTACGTAGTACGCGTCACCGGCGATTGCCCGTTCGTGGACGGCGCGCTGGTGGACGAATGTCTCGAACAAAGCCTGAAATACACTCCCTTTGATTTGGCCACGACCAAAGGGTGTTTCCCGGTCGGACTCGACTGTGAAATCTATCCCGCCCGCGTGATGGTCGCGCTCAATCGGCGGAGGGATCTGACGCCCGAGCACCGCGAACACCTTACTCTCCATTTGTACGAACACAGTGATGATTTCAAGATTCTACGCCTTCGCCCGCCGCTGTCCCTGTCGGGAGTGAATGCCACCTTCACGGTAGACACGATGGATGACTACCATCGCGCGATGATTCTGCTAAAAAGTCACACGCTCGAAAACACGTGCATGGAAGAAATCAACTCGTAGGATGAGAACAAACTACTCGAAATCCACTGCCGATGTTCGCGCGGAAGTGGCTCACAGTCTCACGGATGGCCAGGCAAGATTTCGGCGTCAGCAACGAGCCGCCGATCTTCTCCGCGACGCCTCACCTCGAACTCATTGCTTGCTGTGCGGAGCGGAACTCCATGAAGCGGATTCTCTTCAGCACCGCGGTCTCTTGTTCCGCTTGTGCAAGGTTTGTGGTCATCTGCAATCCGCGACCAAACCGCCGGATGGATTTCCCCTCGATATCCCAAGTAACGGTTTCGAGTTCAACGAATGCTACCCGGAACTGAGTGAGAAAGAGTATCTGTCGCGTCGCAACCGCATCTATCGTCCCAAGCTCGAGTGGATGCTTTCCTGCGCCCGTGAAATTGGTCTCTCAGCGGATCAGCTTCTCGCGCGCCGCTGGTTGGAACTTGGATGTGGTGCCGGATATTTCCTAAGCGCACTTCACGACGCGGGCGCGCGTGATATCGCCGGTGTTGAAGCGGATTCAGTTCTTGCCGAGCGCGCCAATCGTCATTTCCCGCAACCTTTGGTGACGCACTCGAAGGAATCCTTGCCGGCGTTGATACGCTCTTCCTCCGCCGAGGTCCTTGCCGCAATATTCGTCCTGGAACACGTGGAAGATGCCGCCGAGGTTTATCGCGCGTTTGCGGAAAAACCGGCCGGAACGATTCTCCTTCTGGCCGTTCCCGTATTCGGATTCTCCACCCTGCTCGACAATGTCTTTTCCGACCAATGCGCGCGAATGCTGGACGGCGCCGTTCACACCCAGCTTTACACGGATCGCTCCATCGAATGGGCGCTGAGTCGAGCGAACTATTCCAAAGCCGCCGAGTGGATTTTCGGTGCCGATGCCATTGCGTTACAGATGGCCATCGAGAGCCGGCTTGAGGGACGTGTGCCCAAGCGGCTCTTGAATGCGGTCAGCGAGTCCCTCAAGGACCCGCTCGAGGTCTTTCAACAATCGCTTGATCGTGTTCGTCTGGCCGACGAACGTCACCTTCTGGCCGTCAAACGATAACGCATACCGAATTGTGAAGTGAGTTTCTCATGAATGACGTCATCGCAATCTGCTCCTCGAAAAGTCAATTTCGGAATTCGGATGTCGAATCGCAGGTGCGCGAGCAAACCTTGGGGCGGCTTGAAAAACTGAATGAACAGGCGGGTGACTCGCCCTTTGAGCATGCCCTGACGGCGATCAGCCTGTTTGACTTTCTTGATCTGCTGCGTGCATGGAGCTTCCCCTCCGATTGGCAGGATCGTTTCGAGCGGCATATGAATCGTCTGCTGTGGCTTCATGATACCCAACGGGAATTGTTCGATTTCAGTAGAAATTCATTTGCTGACTGGAACGGCGATTCGCAGCCGGACGACTTCGCACAACGAACCGGACAAGTCTATGCTCGACTCTGGTCCGGCTTCAGCCGGGAAGAGTACTATCGAGAAACGCTGGAACGGTTATCCGAGCGGTTCACGAAGAACGACGTTGCCGTGCAGGGAGTTGGTCATCTCCTCGACGCCGGATGCGGCGGCGGCAGATACACGCTTGCGCTGCACGAACTGGGCGCGAAGCGGGTGACGGGAGTAGACGTCAGCCCGGAAGCGATCGCCTTGGCGCGACGCATGAATCACTTTCCCCGCACAGAAGCGGACTTCGTCGTCGGCAGCGTCATCGATCTTCCTTTGGACGATCAGGAGTTCGATTTCGTGTTCAGCAACGGCGTGCTGCATCATACGGCCAGCACCGAGAAAGGATTGCTCGAGATCTTCCGCGTTTTGAAACCGGGTGGTCGCGCTTGGCTCTACCTCTATGGTGGTCGAGATTCCCTTTTCTGGGATATTGTAGACACCTGCCGCGCGCTTCTGCGAGCCGTACCGCAAAAGTACGTACAAGACCTGATGCGCGTCATGGGCTATCCGGCCGGACGCATTTTCTGCCGGTGTGATTTCTTCTACGTCCCCGTCCATCGGCGATACTATGAAAGTGAAGTGGAGGACATGTTACGGGCAGCCGGATTCGGCAGGTGGAGACGGCTGCATCGGGGAATCGCCACCGACTGGGATGAGATCATCCACCGCCACCCGAAAATCCATCCCTACATCTATGGCGAAGGAGAAATGCGATTTCTGATCGAAAAACCATGAGTGTCGTCCCTTTGACAGAAACGCCGGAACTTGCTTGGCGGCGATCGACGTCGCTGACGGAGTGTAGCGATGCCGTGAAAGAAGAGTGGTTGCTGCCCTCCAACGATCTTGTCCGTGAAGTGAGCTGCAACGTTCAGGTGCGGATTGGGAAGGATCTGAATCTTCGTCGTCTCAAGGGAAGCCACGATCAACATTCGGCGAAAGCTGAGGAGATTCGTCGCAGCCGATCAACCCTCTATGAGTCAAACGAGATCGAGCCGGTCACCTTCTGTCCCGTTTGTGGAGCATCGAGTGAAACGTCAACTCCTCGGGCAACCATCATGGGGGCCACCTATCATCAGTGTCGCCAATGCAGCCATGTGTTCGTCAAAGATCGCCCCACGCGCGGGGCTCTCGAACGATTCTATCGAGAAAACAAAGAATACGCCATTTGCTACGCTGATCCCAACTCAATCGCGGTACGCATCGAAGAAATTGCAATCCCAAAACTGAAATGGATCACGGAAGTCTTTCGCGAGCGCTTCGGTCGCGAGCCTCGTTCCGTTCTTGACGTCGGCGCGGGAGCCGGTCATTTTGTGTTCGCCGCGGAACAGCGGGGGCTGCGTGCCGTCGGAGTGGAGCTGAGTGAAAGTGCCCGCGCCTTCGCGCGCGAGCATTTCCGGATGGAATTGCAGCCCGTGGATTTCTTGAACTCTTCCGCCAGTCTTGGCACGTTCGATATCGTCAGCTTCTGGGGGTTGATAGAACATACGACGCAACCGGTGGAATTTCTCCGTGCGGCACGAAGCTGTCTGGCGGGGCAAACCGGCCTCGTAATCGCTGAAGTTCCGCGTTGGACCAGCCTGGGCACGGCCGTGCAACTGGAATTTCTGAATACCATCACCCGCCATCTCGATCCGCTCGGCCACATCAACGTATTCACGGACAGCTCTTTGGCGACGGCTTTCGTTGTGGGCGGACTGAGTCCCGTCGCGGCCTGGTACTATGGGATGGATGCCTACGAACTTATAACACAGTTGGCGATGAGGAGCGCGGGGGTGAACGACGGAGAATTCGCAGACGTTGCGAATCATCTCTTGCGGTTGCAGCCCTGGATAGATCGGGCTCGAATGACCGATGAGATTATTCTCGCGGGTTGTCCCCTTCGAGAAGAATAGCGAATGAATGATACGATAGGTACAATGCACGAAAGTCTCGGCCCTCTCGCGACGAATATCGAACTCCTCGCGGCGGATCGCGAACTCGTCACACCGGAACTTCATCTGGCCAACGACTTCTATGGTCATGCGAGCAACCTAAAGCGACATGTCGGATTGGATCCCGAATATGTGCTCAAGGCAATGGTCGAACACGGACCTCATCTCACCGACTACATGTGGGACTGCGAAGAGAAGTCGCCGCTGCCGTTCTATTTGTGCGCTGCCGAGTACTACGCTCGCATATTCTCGGCTCGTACCGGCAAGACCGCGGTTCCCATCGGTCCCCAGTTCGCGTATTTGCCCGCCCGCCCTGAGCTGATGCAGCCACCCGCCGCCCGAACGCTGGTCGTATTTCCCTATCACAGCACCCATCATATTCTCAATCGCGTTGACGAAGACGACTTCTTTCGTCGAGTCGCCGATTATCAACGTCATTTCGACCGAACGATCATCTGCGTCTACTGGCGGAACGTCCTGCTCGGCGACCATCGCGTGTATATGCGCAGAGGCTACGAATGCGTGACCGCGGGACACATCTATGATCGAGAGTTCGTACTTCGCCTGAGATCCATAATCGCATCCGCCTCGACCGTGGTATCGGCCAACGCCGGTACCGAAGTCCTGTACTCCGTTCTTATGAATCGTCCGGTCTGGATCATCTATGATCCGCCGCACAGTTCCGCAAGGACGGATGAGTTTCATACTCAGGCCCGCGAGGTTATGACGTGCGACCGTTCGCTCTTACGTGAAGTCGTCCGCGCCTTTTCCGAGCCTTCGGACGTGCTGACCGCCGATCAGCGCGAGCTGATTCGCACCGTGAGCGGCCAGGACTATATTCGGTCGCCGGAGACGCTGAGAGACATTCTCGCCGAGGCGGAACGCGAGTATGCCCGCTTGAAACTAAGACTCCGGCGTCATCGGGCAGCAGTCTCCACCACCTCGATTTGAGGACTCGGCTGCCGATTCCAGGAAATGCAAGGGCCAACCGCTTGGGTTGGCCCGATTGCATGGAGTGGTACTCACTTTAAGGATGGGATCATCTTAGACGATTCTTCCAGAACTCAAAGGAACGAGCCGGAACGAAGATGTCTATTCCGATGGCAGTCTCCGCACCCGTGTTCTCAATCGCGTGGGATTCGTTTGCCGCGAACCAAACGGAATCGCCCGGCCCAAGCTCGACGGACTCGTGATCCCGTGCAATCATGCGCATCTTGCCTTTAACCACTATACAAACCTGTTCCTGCGGATGACTGTGCAACGGCGACGCGTGCCCGGCCGGTTTTTCGAAATATTCAACCGACACCTCATCGCTCCCCGCGAGGCTGACTCGCCGCCAACCCTTGTCAGGTTCGCACGTATCACCCTCGTTTAATCGGATGACTCTCATGTTTCCTCCGTCTCTGACTTCGCGATTGTCCGATCCGAAGAGCCGCCCGTCGCAAGAGCCGGAACAATCACGTCCAGAGCGGCCGGCTTGACGGTAAACACAATCTCGCGACTGCAATCCACAAGTTCGCCGTCCAACTGAATCGGATCGGGACGCTCCCGCCGGACCACCATTCGTTGAAAGCTCCACGTGCGAATTTCCGGCACGTGACTGACCGTGCCGTCAAACAGCCTGACGACACTGCTCAACAGATCCAAAGGTTCCATTCGCGGCACGGCCACCAGCGCCAGTTTTCCGTCATCCGGCTGCGCCTCCGGAGCGATGATCGCTCCCCCGCCGTACTGCGTCAAATTGGCCACCGTCAGCACCATCGGCTTCTCGATGGTGAGGAGTTCACCGTCGAGCTCAATTTGGAAATCCTGCGGTTCGTAGGTGAAATAGTGATAGATTCCGGCCAGGACGTACGGCAGGATCCCCCGTACCGGCGACGACTGAAATCCCCGGACCAGATCCGCATCCCAGGCCAAACTGGCCGTTACGAAAAACGGACGGTCTCCCGCATAACCGACGTCAATCCGTTGCCGTCGGCCCGTTCGCAACAGTTGAGCGGCTTCCTTGGACCGAAGCGGAATCCCGAAGTGACCGGCGAAGCCGTTGCCGCTCCCCGCCGGAATGACCGCCAGCGCCACGTCCTTGCCCACCAGCTCGGCGCCCACCGTGTTAATCATACCGTCCCCCCCCGCGACGATCAACGTGTCAATCCCTCTGGCTACCGCCTGGCGGATCTTACGTTTGCCGTCTTCCGGATCCTTGCTCTCTTGATACACCAGATTAATCCCGCTCCTGTCCCACCATTCGCTGAGAGCGTCGAGTTGTATCCACGGATTCGCCATGCCTCCCGATCGGCGATTGAAAAGAACTAAAACTTCACGCAGCGGTATCGAATCTTCCACGGTTTCCATCCTGTAAGTGGTATTTCTACGCTGCCGGTTCGTGCTTCGACGGCAGAATCATCCTAATATACAATTCATGTTGGAAAACGGCAACCGACCGGATGCCATTTGTCGGTGGGACGACGTCGGATCAGACTCCCAATATCCCTTTTCACCCGGGTGACGGATACGTCAAGTCGGGATCAGCCCGGATTTGTTCTGGCAGATATTTTGCTGCCTCTGAAGCGGATTAGTAGACACGACAAGGCAAAGGAAGCATGCCGGCTTCGGATTCTCAACATACACACGACCATGCCTCTGAGGCTTCGTCCGCGCGGATCGCCCGGCTCACGGCCGAGGTGGAACGGCTTACCAAGCGCGTGGTCGAACTGGAGACAAGGAGCTGGCTCGAAACGTTTCCCCACGAGAATCCTGATCCAATCTTGGCCTGTCGGAAAGACGGTCAAATCGCATACATGAATCCCGCCGCCGAACGCATAATCGAGTCCCTCGATCTAAGCGATCCCTACCAGTTCCTTCCGGCTGACCACACCCGTGTCGTTCACACTTGTATCAACACGAACCGCACCCTGGTTACCTTCAAGCACGTCATGGAGCGAGAATACGAATGGTTGTACCACGGCGTCCCCGCCACGGGCATCTGCCACCTGTACGCCCACGACGTCACCGAACGTCGCCGCGCCGAGGAGGTTCTCCGTGACTCCGAAAGATGGTTTCGGGCCGTCGTCGAGAATCTGAGTGAGGGGCTGCTGGTTACGGACATGAAGGAGCGAATCGTCTATCTCAATCAGCGCATGGCCGAAATGTGCGGCTATACTCCCAACAATCTTGTCAATACCCCGGCCGAACTCCTCTGGCCGGAAGACTTCCGAGCCGATGTGGCTCATCGCACCGAAGGAAGGCACTCCGGACAGAGTGAGCGCTACGAGTCTCAGCTTCTTACAAAGGACGGCCGCAGAATCTACGTCAAAGTCAGCGCTGCGCCCTACCGAGATTCGTCGGGCAGGATTACCGGCTGTTTTGGAGTGTTCACCGACATCACCGACCTCAAGCGAGCCGAAGAAGAACGCGAAAAACTCGAATCCCAGCTTCGCCGCACGCAGAAACTCGAAACCATCGGCACGCTGGCCGGTGGAATCGCTCATGATTTCAACAACATTCTCACGCCCATCCTCGGCTACGCTGACATGGCCCGACTCGATCTGCCGGCCGGTGGAGTGGCGCATGCCAGCATCGAACACGTGATCCAGGCCGCCTATCGAGCCAAGGATCTCGTCAAACAGATTCTTACCTTCAGCCGTCAAGTGGATCAGGAGCGAAAGCCTCTGAAACTCCATCCGGTTGTTAAAGAGGCGCTCAAGCTGCTGCGAGCGTCTATTCCCAGCACCATTGATATCCGCGAAAACATTGATCCGGGTTGTGGGTACGTGCTGGCCGAACCGTCGCAGATTCATCAGGTGCTGATGAATCTGTGTACCAACGCGTTCCATGCGATGCGGGAAACCGGCGGCGTGCTCGAAGTGAGCCTGGCGACCATTTCCGTGGATGAGCAACTGGCGCAAATGCGGCCCAGTCTCCATGAAGGCCGATACGTTCGCCTTTCCGTCGGGGACACCGGCAAAGGCATGTCTCGCGAAGTGATAGACCGGATTTTCGAGCCGTTCTTCACCACCAAGCAGGTTGGCGAAGGAACCGGGCTGGGCCTCTCGGTAGTGCATGGCATTGTCGTAAACCACGGCGGCGATATCAGCGTCTACAGCGAACCCGGTCAGGGCACGACGTTCAATGTCTATCTGCCGGTGGTTAAGGACGAACTCGATGCGCGGGCGGTCGGGGAACAGACGGTTCTGAAAGGCTCCGAGCACGTCTTGTTTGTGGACGATGACCGGGAGATCACGGACATGGGCCAGCAAATGCTCGAACGTCTGGGCTACCGGGTGACGACGAAAACCAGCAGTCGGGAAGCGCTGGAAGCCTTCCGCGCCGCTCCGGAGGAATTCGATATCGTCATCACGGACCAAACGATGCCACAAATGACCGGCTGTCAGCTAGTCCGCGAGCTGCTGGCTCTGCGACCCGATCTTCCCATTATCCTGATCACCGGATTCAGCGAAACGATTTCAGGCGAAACGTTCGGCAAGTTCGGCATCCGGGAATTCGTCATGAAACCGATCGTGTTGCACGATCTAAGCGTGACCGTCCGTCGGGCGCTGGATGGACAGCGCGCCGGCGAATCGGCAGCGCGTTCTCCATAGGCGCACTCGCGGAGAAATTGAAAACAATTGCGGAACGGGCCGGCTATTCAGCCGACCCGTTCCATGATAAGGAAGACCGTGCGCTTCCCTCACTTCATGAGCAACATCTTGCGCAGGAAGGTGTGATCGCCGGCTTGAAGGTGTACCATGTACATCCCTGACGGACACTCTTCGCACCGCCACGTGATCCGGTGAGCACCCGCCGGAAGCGTTCCCGACAATAGCTCTACTACGTGCCGACCCATCACGTCGTAGACCGTCACCTGAACCTCGGACGTGAACGGCAAACCGAAACGAATCGTGGTGCTGGGATTGAACGGATTGGGATAGTTCTGGGCGAGGAAGAAGTCGGTCGGAATCTCTCTTCCGTCGAGTGTAACCGCCGATGGGCAGTGACTGCTGTCCCCCGCGGCCACGCTGATTCCGCACTCGTTCACCGCCATCACTTGGTAGAAATGATCCCCGCACGGGGATTCGGCGAAACGCAGTCTGCTTACGGGTAGGGTTGCCGCCAGCATTCCATTTCGCATCACGCGAATACTGTCTCCCTGCACCGGACCCGACCATGTCACGATCACACTGTCCAGCCGGTCATCCGATGCCGAAACGTCCTGTACGGGCGGTGGAACGTCCTTCCGTCTGCCCGAGTCGGACGATGCGGGACTGGGGCCGCACACGTTGAAGGCGATCACCGAATATCGGTACGTCCCGGGCGCCGGTCGGTCGGCGCAGCGAAGTCTCTGGTTCGGCAGCTCCGCCACCAAAGTCGTGTCCCGATACACTCGGTAGCCGCTCTCGCCGGAAACGTTGTTCCACGTAACGATCACGCTGTCGCAGCGGGTATCGGTCGCCTGCACGTTGCCCACGGCCGGTAAGAGTACACCCGGATATCCCATGTCGGGGATTCCCGTCCCGGTTCCACAACCGTTGAACGGCACGGCCGTGTAGAGCCAGGGGCCGACTGGCGGCGAAACATCCGTGTAGGTTATCGTCGGAGCTGCGACCGTGGCCAAAAACAGCGCGCCGCGATAGATGCGGACTCCGGTTATCAGATCCGGCAGGTTCCAGGTCACCACGACCATATCGCATAGCCCGTCGGTTGCCAAGGTAAAAACCGGATCGCTCGGAGTGCCGGTCTGACCGCCGCTGTCCGATGCCGCCGTCCCGACGCCGCATCCGTTGTAGGGAGTGACCGAGTAGAGATATCGTATGCCGGGAGTTGGATAATCAACGAAGCGCTCGACTCCGGCTGCGACCGTACCCAGCGGCATGCCGTTCCGCTGAATGGCGAGCGTGCCCACGGTTGGTGGATCCACCCAGGTCACAGCGATGGAATCGCAGATGTCGTCGGAGGCTGCAACGCTGTCCGGTGCCGTCGGAGTGTCGAATCGAAGGCCGCTGTCCGATGCCATCGGTGTGGCCCCACACCCGCGATAGGCCAGAGCTGAGTAGAGGTAGCTCCCGGCGGGTGGGACATCCGTATAGCTTGTGGCGCTGCCGGCAACCGTTGTCAGATAACTGCCGTCGCGGAAAAGGCGGATGCTGTCCGCTGTCCCGCCCAACATCCATGTCAGCACAACGTTGTGGCAGCTTCCGTCCAGGGCATCGAAGAAACCGAGAATACGATTCACTCTCACGCTGTCCAAAGCCGCTTTCGCGTTCACCAATCCCGCTCCAAGCTGACCTTCATATCCCGGATTCTGCGCGTCAATGCTGTCGCAACTGCTGAGCAGAATCTGCTCCACTTCATCGTCGGTAAGACACGGGCGGTAACTGATAATGAGGGCCGCTACCGACGCGGCATTCGGACATGCCATGGAAGTCCCGCCCCAACTGACGTAGTCGTACGGTTCGTAGGGCGAATTGCACATCGTGCTCCAGATCCATCGCCCCGGAGCCGCCAAATCCACCGTGGGCCCATAGTTGGAGAAGTAGACACGGATTCCGCCAGGTTCCAGCGCCGCCACACTGATCGCTCCGGGGTAAGCGGCAGGATAGTGTGCACTACTGGTATCGTCATTCCCTGCCGAAGCAAAGAACAGCGTGTTATTCGCCCGCGCATAAAGGATGACGGGGGGAACGATCGTGTCAGGTTCGTCTCCCCCGAACGATAGGCTGATGACTCGAGCCCCGTTGTCAGATGCATATTGGATCGCTGCGGCAATGTCATCGTCATAGCCGGAACCGCGAAGGTACTGTCCGCCGTCATCCCAGGCAAATCCGATCCGCACGGGCATGTGGCGGACGTTCCAGGAAGCCGCCGCCACGCCGATGCCGTTGTTGGTCACCGCCGCCGCCGTGCCCGCCACATGGGTCCCATGCCCGTTAATGTCGGGATAAACCAGATTGTCCCGCGGTGCGTAGTCCTCTTCGGGAACCACGTACTCCAAGTCTACCGTATGACTCACGAAATCCCAGCCCACCAGATCGTCCACGAATCCGTTGCCGTCGTCGTCAATCCCGTTGTTGTCCGAGGCGTCCCACACTCCGTTGTGATCCAAGTCTTCGCCCGGATTGATACGGGTATTGGCCGCCAAATCGGGATGCTGGATGCGGCAGCCGGTGTCGAGTGTGGAAATAATCACCGGGGATTCGTCATGATAAATCTCCCAGGCCTCGGGAAGGCGCATCTCGTTCAGACCCCACATCCAGTAAATGGAAAGATCGTTCGGTTCCACCACGTCTGCGTCATATCTCTGCGGAATCTTGACGGCCCAGAGCTCGTCATCAAGCCTCAGTTTTGCCCGCAATTCTCCCGCAGTAGCCCCTCCGCCGATCCGGAACCAGCGGTGCATTCCCAACTCCCGAAAGATTCCTTCTCGCTCCGGGTCCTTCGGATCATAGAAAACGGGTTCGATGTCCACCGGAAGAGGCCCGAGCTTCTCCACACATCGCGGGAGAACGCTGTGGTAGCGAAGGGCATCCGCCGCCCGGTCGGATAGAACCACCAGAACGTGATCCGGCGCCGGTGCGGCTGAGGCCCGCTCCGGCACAACGGAGCGGGCAAGCGCCCCGGCCAATAGCGGCAAGAGCAGTGAGTACAGAATCATCATCCACCGGGCGGCGGCGGTCCGCTGACCCCTGGTACGATTGTGAATCATCTCATTTCGCTCCCCGGGTCTTGCCCGAGTTGTGGGTGGACTGGCAATCATGTGGCAGAGCGGAAGGGACGGCAATTGTGGGTCTCTCTTCTCCACGGATGTGCGGAGGGTGGTTTACGCCGGGGTATCTCTGCCGCACGAGCCGGACTCGACACGAAACATGTCATAATACAAAGAATCTGCACCGAAATCAACACCACCGACCCTATTTTGCGCTGTCTTTCGAGACCCCCTCGTGGAATCCGATCCCCGTTGCTCCGAATACTCCCGTCTCTCGAGTTGGCCCGTCTATGGGGGTCGCACAATCCACCGGATTATGAGGCATTGCACCTCGTGAGAGGCACGCTTGTTAAGACATCACGGGGAGATTTTCGAATAGCCTCTTGACCCGCAAGTCTACATCTCACTCTAAATGTACGGAAACCATTCGCATAATACTCACATTATGCGATGTGGAAATGTTGATAACCACTACTCTGAACACTACTCAAACGACCCATGTGAAATGAATAGCGCACTGTTTTTCAAAGATTTCTCTTGCATAAAGCCCATTCTCTCAATAGATTCTGTTGTCAACGCTCGCCACGCCCCAATTGGTTGAGCCGATGATGATCTGCCGTTGCCGCCAAGTGAAGGGAAGGACCGGCCGATTTAGCCCACCACTGACCTGCCTGCTCCGCACCGCCCTATCCCATATTCTCCTGCGGCGTTCCGTCCCATTCCTTTCTGCCCAAGTGAGATCAATTAAGAGTAGGTTACTCGCGTGACAAGGTGACCACTCTTTCCTTGAACATCCGTCGCGGCCATCTGGCACGCACTTCGCAGTGTGAAAACCATGAAACCTCATGGGAAGGACATGGTTGTCTTGCCTCGCAGCCCCACCGAAAAATGTAGTCTGGAATGAATCCTGAAATCCCCAATCACCGCCGAGAATCCCGAGTAATCCTCACTCTCGGTACCGCCATCGGCCTATCATTACTGGCCCTCGGGATCGCGGTCTTCGCCACCATCCGCAGCTACCTGGACTTGAGGCTTGTTCATGAGCAGCGCCAGCAGGGCGAGCGCATGATGGATATGGTGCTTCAGGCGGACTATCTGCGAATCGAGGCTCTTTCCCGTGCCGCCGCCGACGGGGATACCGAGCAGGGTGAGGCATACGAAGAAGCGTTTGATTTGCTCTCGGAAGCCCTTGTGGGTTCATCGTTCGTTTGGGACCTGCCCCTCCATTCGGGCATGCACGAGATCTGGATGGCTGCGAGTGATCTCCGCGTCACCGAAGAAGAGATCTTGGACCGGGTGGCTGCCGGATCGCTGCGGGAGGCCCGCTGGCTTCTGATGGACTCCGCCTATTTGAAGGAGCGGGCCGAATTCCGGGAAGCCCTGCGCAATACCCACTATTCCTTCACCTCGTTCGTCCAGCAAAAGAGCGAACGAGCACGGGCCCGGCTTCGTGTCATCTGGCAGAGTTCGGCGGCCGGTCTCTTGGTTCTCGCCGGAGCTTGGGTCATCCTCTTCAGGCTTCTGGCTCGCCACCTTCGAGCCCGTCAGCGTGCCGAATTTGCGCTGTCCGAAAGCGAAGAGAAGTATCGCAGCCTGATAGAGGCCTTGCCCCATGCCGTCGTGCTGGTACAGGATACTCGGATTGTCTATTGTAACCGCGCCGCCGCTGCGATGTGGGGTTATTCCGATGCGGAGAAGCTGGTGGGACTATCCGGGTACAAGGTCGTGGCCGAGCAGGACTGCGAGCGCTCCATCGCCTACCACGAGGCTCGCATGCGTGGGGAAACCGACGTACCGGATCACTATGTCGTTCACATGACTCGAGCCGGCGGTGAAGAGTTTCCCGCCGAAATCTATGTCCGGATGGTGACGTTCCGCGGTTGCGATGCCGCTCAGATTGTCGCCATTGATATCAGCGAACGGCAGCGCGCCGAGGATGCCCTCCGGGAAAGCGAAGAGCGGTTCCGTAGCCTCGCCGATACTGCCCCCGTTCTCATCTGGATGGTGGGTGTCAAGCGTCACATGTTCTATTTCAACCGGGGATGGCAGACCTTCACGGGCCGCTCGATCGCCCAGCTCTACGGGCAGGGCTGGAAAGAAGACGTTCATCCCGAAGACGTCGAACGCTGTCTGGATTCGTATGAGCGGGCCTTCGAGGCGCGGCGCCAGTACACCACCGAATACCGCCTGCGCCGTAGTGACGGGTCCTACCATACTGTCCTCGAGACCGGAGTCCCGCGCTTCACTCGTGACGGCAGCTTTTCGGGTTACATCGGCTCCTGCGTGGACATCAGTGATCGCTTGGATGCGGAACTGGCTCTACGCGAAAGCGAACGGGCTCTCTCCACCCTCATCAGCAACATCCCCGGAATGGTTTATCGCTGCCGCAACGACCGCGATTGGACCATGACCTTCGCCAGCGAGGACGGATGTCGGAATCTCACTGGCTACGCTCCCGCCGATATCCTTGAAAATCGCCGCCTGAGCTATAACGATCTCATTCACCCCGACGATCGCGAGCGAATCTGGAACGAGGTACAGGAAGCGCTGTCCAAGCGCCAGACTTTTCACCTCGAGTACCGCATCCATACCGCTGGCGGTTCGCAAAAGTGGGTTGCCGAACAGGGACAGGGTGTTTTCGGACCCGATGGATCCGTCCTCTTCGTCGAGGGACTCATCAGCGATGCCACCGAGAGCAAACTCGCCGCCGAAGCGCAGACCCGCTTGCTCGATTTCGAACGCATCGTGTTGTCGGTCTCCAATCACTTCATCAATCTGCCGCTGGAAAACACCGATGAGGGCATTCAGGATGCCTTGCAGATTGTGGGCGAGGCTGCGTCCGTGGATCGTGCTTACGTCTTCCTTCTCCGCGATCAGGGACGGATTGCCGACAATACTCATGAATGGTGCGCGGAAGGAATCTCCTCCGAAATCGAGAACCTCCAGAACATTGATCCCGATCATGATCTGCCGTTCTTCGCTCGTCTGATTCGTAACCGCGAGGTGATCCAAATCTCGCAGGTGAACGATCTTCCCGAAGAAGCGGCGGCGGAGCGAGCGGAGATGGAACGGGAATCCATTCAGTCGCTGGTGATCGTTCCCATGGTTGCCGGAGGGCACATACTCGGCTTCGTCGGCTTTGATTCCGTTCGCTGCCAGCGCGATTGGTCCGAAGATGAGATCGCGATTCTGCGTATTCTGGCCGATGTCATCGCCAGCGTGGTGGATCGCCGCTCCACAGCCGAGGCTCGTGGCGTCAGCGAAGCGCGGTTTAAGAGCATCCTAAAAGCCGCTCCCACGGGAATCGGGGTTCTGGTTGACCGTGTCTTCGTTGAAGTCAACGAAGCGTTCTGCAG
>JAHJDG010000184.1 GCA_018812265.1 bacterium
ATCGAGAGCAAAATGGGCGTCAAGAACATCATCGCCGATGATCGGCTGAAGCTGGTCAAACTGCTTGAAGAAGACAAGGATTACTACGATATCGTCCTGGCACGCGTCCGGGAGATCAAGGAACCGGCAGCCATCAGTAACTATTACCTCCACTACAAGCGGGGGTTCACCTGGCCCAACAGCATCGGTGAGGCGGATTTCCGCCACTTCTTTCCGTTCCACAAACCCGCCGTCGAGGTCATGCGGGCGATCACCTATGAACTGACCACGACCCGGTCCGCTATTCACTTCATGCATCAGACCCTCAAGCACCAGATCAAGCAGAAGGGCCGCGAACTCATCCGCCTATGGGAGCTGTTCGACGAAACCGTGCGGTACGAAGAGGATCCGAGCGGGGTCCACGCGGGGCTTGTGGCCATCAAGACGAAACGAGAGACGGATTATCGGGCGTACGAAGCCTGTAAGCGACAGATCGACGGGCTGACCAAGGGCTACCTTAAGGTGCACCGCGATAAGGGCGTCAAGGTCATCCAGACCCTCTTTCTCTACCATATCTCCCGCACCCGCCAGCAGGGCATCACGCCGGAGGATATCGCCAACTCGGTGCTCATCGAGCGGGACGCCGACGCCAACCCGGACGAGAACAATCAGCATTACGAAACCATCGCCGACAACCTCAAGAAGGAACTGCGGCAGATCGTCCAGGCCTTCGACGAGGATAAGCGGCCGCGATACCGCTTTGATCCCGTATTTACCGGTGTGGACCCGAGGGACGAATTCAGCAAGGCGCGAGACGAGGCCGAATCCAATGAGGCCATGCAAAAGGAAGCGTGGGATCACCTGCTGGCTCTCGACGAGTGGCCGGTGCGTACGCGTCAGATGACCATCGACCTGTCAAACGGCGTTCGGTCCACCTTCCGGGAGATTGCACCGTTCATTGCGCCCTGGGAGGACCGAGGCGCTGTTCGTTCCGGCGATCAAAACCTTGACGTGGTCTGGCAAGGGCGACAGATCACCGGACGGGTGGGGATGCGCGATCTCGGACGGATGTGCGCCGAAAACCAGGCATTGCCGCCCATCGAAAGCGATCAGACGGATCTTGATTTTGCCGTGTATATCGGCACCCGCCACGTCGCGGATGCCTCCGTGCTCAAGATGATCGAGCGGCGAAAGGATCCCCGCGTCCTTCTCTGGACGCCGGCGGAACTGACTCAGGAGGAGCGGGATCGGCTCATCGAATTTGCCGCCTACCGCAAGCTCGTCTCCGACTGGCAAGGCAAGGAAACCGAAGACGCCGTCGCTGTGGTCAATTGGGTTTCCAACGCACTCCAGTCCGATCTCGCCAAGATCGTGAAGATTGTGGACAACAGTTATGCCCGCGGCCGTATCGACGCGATGAACAACACCCAAATGACATTTCGCGTGGCCGGCGAGCTGGCGGCGATCCTTACGCCGTTGGTGGATCGGGTGCTCACGGCAGCTTATGTGTCCAGGGACATCAAGTTCGACCCGCCTTTCGTATTCCGCAAGGAAGAGGGCGTTAAGGTCATCAACGGCATCGTGAAGACCGGCCGTATTCCCAAAGGTGCAAAACCAAATCAGAACATCAGCGCTGCCCAGAACTTCGGCTTCGGCCTGAACATCATGAAAAAGAGCGCCGAAAAAGAGCTGGACGTTACGGGCAATGCCTATGTTCAGGACATGTGGGCCTTCATCGACGACAAGTTGACCGACGAAGGCCAAACCATGAAGGTGGAGACCCTTTACAAGAACTTCATGGGCATCGGCGGTCCGAAAGACTACGGCCTTACGCAGCGCATGGTTCAGATCTACCTACTCTGCCTGGTCCGGGAGGGCCGTGTGCGGATTACCGTAGGATCCAAGGCCGGACTTGCCGCGCCGATGCTTGATTATTCGAACATCGCCGATGTGGAATTCTCCACCAAGGTGCTGGACGCTTTAGGCGAGATTCAGAAGGTGGCCAAGCCGGAGAACTGGGAGGTCTTGAGACCCTATGCAGAGAAGCTTCTTGGCATTGAGATCCCTTCTACTCAGGATGATGCCTTAATCACCGAGTACCGGGCCAAATTGCGGCAGCTATTTGCCCAGGAAAAGGAGTCTGCCTCCCGAACCGCAACCCGCGCACAAGGCCTGTTCGATGTCCTGAAAACGGGCAATCCCTATGAAGCTGAACTGGCGCAGGTCGTAAAACTTTTCGCTGCGAATATCGAGGGCGGGGATGACATTCATTTTATTCTTTACGCCCTGAAAGAGGCCATGGGCTATCAGGCCTTTGACGCGAGTAAGGCGACACCCGCAGAGGTGGATGATCTGGCCAATCGTCTGAAGAACTACCGGGACATCCGGGCCTTCCTCGAATACGAAACCGAGCTTCGCACCGCGCACGCCTACTGCGCCATCACCCTGGGAGAGGCCAGAGAATTAACTCAGGCGCGAAAAGCCATTGAAAGCGTTCGCAACAAGCTCCTGAATCTGAAGGAATACATCGACTCCGATGTTAAAATGAAGACGGAACTTGTGGGCCATTTCCCGGCGGGAGAGGGGGAAAAGGGAACGATTGCGGCAATGATCCGTGAGTACTCTTCCGTATATTTGCCGATGCATGAATCCGCCGTGAACGGGATCGATGCCGCCCGCAGGCGGATTCAGGATACGATCGAAGGGAATGAAGTCAGGGCGCTTGGCGTCCTGGAAGGAATCACGGCGCTGCAACCGGCAAGCACCGACAAGTTGATCGGCCGTCTTACCCAACTTCAGGACGAGCTATTCGAGTGTCCCTCACCCTCGCGGTCGTCCGTGGAAGATCACCTGCGCAACAGCCCTATCCATGAATGCGGTTTGTCGTTCGTCAATGCGGCGACCTACACGCAGGCTGCGGAAGACGCAGCGGAAAAGGCCGATCAACTGCTCGACGATGCATTCCGGCGAAAAATGGAAGTCTTCCTTAATCCCGCGGTGCGGGAACGGCTGGAACAGGGAAAGGCGGAACCGGCCATTGCCGGCTTGCTGGCATGCGAGACCGCGGACGCACTTCGTACCTATCTCGTCAAAGCGGTGGAGGAGACTCCCGGCATCGTGGACATCATCACTCGGTACCTCAAACGCATCGTGGTCAAGAGAGTGAGAATCGCCGATTTCAGGCCCAAAGTAGGCACCATCCAGAAGGACCAGGTCAATAAGGTAGCCGAAGAATTCGGCCGGTTCCTGGAAACCCAGTTCACCGATGACGAGGGAGATGAAGACGCCCTTCCCATGCTCCAGTTGGAATAGGAGAGCCAGTCGATGCTTTCGCAATGGGTACTTGAAAAGTTGGAGGCGCTGAAGGAGGAGAGGATACTGCTTGTACAGGACTCGCTTCGCCTTCTCCCGGAAGCGGATGGCGCCGTCCATCGATTCGCCAATGAAAACGGATTTACGGTCATCATCGCGTCCACGAACCTTGTCTTCAGAGAGCTCTTTGAAAAGGCGGCCATTCCCAAGGAAACCAAGAAGCTTCTTCTCATAGATCGCGCCCCGGCGAGAAGAAGAGCGCACGCTTCGCTGTCCAAGGCGCCGCCGCCTTTCTATCCCGATCTTCTTTCCAAAACCCCGGAGACGGCGCGCATGGATATCAGCCTGCGGCAGTTTCTCATCGAAAGAACCGGCGATCCTCTCTGGCCACAGGAGTCCAATGAGCCCCGGTTTGCACGGCTGATCACCGGAAGCATCGACGCGGTACTCAAGGCGCATGCGAGCCTGCGCGTGGCCCATCCGACCCGGTTTACGGATCGCGATTTCAAGACAATCGTTGCCTATTCGGCGTTGGGAGTTCCCGAGGCCGCATTCAAGAAACCGGAGGCAAGAAGCTACTGGCGCATCGGCCTGATCGGATATCCGGCGCTGGAGGAGCTTGACTCGCTTGCCCCGGAAATCGCGCGTTCCATCCGTGACGAACTGAAGGGGGCACCGGCGCCTTTTTGCTGGTTCGCGGATTCGCCGCCGGAACCGATCGTCAGGGCGTTTTACCTCTCGGCGATATTGTCCCAGCACCTTGATCACTGGAAGATCCTGCTCGCCAGCATCGATCCCGACCTCAAGGCCTTCAGCGAAATGGATGCAGCCCTCATCCGCGAAGCCGCCCCGGAGCTTGTCTCGATCGATCCCCATCGCGCTCATCGCGATCTTCAGGAGGTCGAGGCTTCCTTATCCAAGGATGCGCTCAATCTCGTCCTTCTCGATCAACTGAAAGTGGTTGATAATGGCCGATTTGCCGAGGTGATCGAGAAGGAACGTTATTCGATTCTGTTTCGCTCCCTGGCCCTGTTGATTGCCCTGGACAACCTTCTTTCCGACTCACCGCCACTGGCTTCCCATGAAAAACTTACCCGTGCGCTATTTACGGAACCGGCTGACGGGAAGAACCTCTTTATCGAGCAACGGCCGGCGCCCGTGTGGGAGAATCTGAAAGCGGCATATCGTCTGACTCGATCCATCAGGGACATTCGGGACGCTTTGGATGTTGCCGCCAAAAGCCTCAGCGTGAAACCGACGACACAATTGACGTTCGAATGGTTCCGGGCCTTATGGAATGACCGACGAGTCAACCGCCTGGAATACTATCTGTCTGCGCTCGAACGCCTGGTATTCAGTGCCGACTTTCTCCCCCGCGCCGAAGCCGATTTGCCGACCGCTTTCCTGGGAGCGCGGGACCGTATCAGACAACGGGTGAGCGCGCTGCGCATCGACACACTCAATGTGCTGGCGGCCGTCAATGCCCGATACCAGGAACTGGTCGCGTCGAAATACAAATCATGGATCGCTTCGGATTCACCGGAGGTACGGCTAACCAGCCAGTTCCTGCGGCGCTGTCTCAAGCCCCACTGGGACCCGCAAAACGAGAAAGCCGTTGTTTTCGTATTCGACGGCATGAGGTACGACATATGGGATGAGTTGGTGAGACCGATATTCGAGGATCGCATGGAGATCATCGCGGACTACCCGGCCATCTCCCTCCTGCCGACGGAGACTCATATCAGCAGAAAGTCGATCTTTGCCGGTACATTCCCGGATTCCTTCGACACCCGGAGCGGTGAAGATGCCCTTCTCAAAGAAGCAATGAAACGCGAATTCGGTTATACGGGGGATGTCGATGTCGTCGCACCCGATGGCATGGGAACGGGCGAAACCGTCCGTTATCGTGCGGGCAATATCGATTTCTTCATCTTCGAATTGTGCGACAAGGAACTTCACAAGATACCGGTGAAGACGCTGCCTGACGGTCGTTGCGTCCCCGGATGGCCTCTGGCCTTCATCTATCAGCAGCATATCAAGGACATTATCGACACCGAGGTCATGGCCATCATCCGTACCCTGACGCCGGATACCAAGGTCTTTGTGGTGGCGGACCATGGATTCGGAGCGATCGGTCGCGAGCGCATCCGGATCGATCTGGCTTGGCTGAATGAGCCGACGGATTGTTTTTATCAAAATGCGTCGCTCAGACAGACGCTCGGCAGCGTCGGAGCGCATCGGAAAGTCCGTGACCATGTTTTGGAGTTTCCTGTTGCCGACTTGCGCCTGCCCGATTCCGGCGAGGCTTATGACCGGGCCGCCAACCGCAGTTGGCAAAAGAAATTCGCATCGATCATTTTCCCGCGGACAGGTTATGCCCTGTCCCGACCGAAGGCCAACTTCAACCCCGATGCCTATTCCCATGGCGGGATTTCAATCCAGGAAATGCTCGTGCCCATGTTCGCCATGCGCGTGAAAGCGCCGGAAGAGGGTCTGCTGGTCATGGGCCCGCTCGCGGGCCCCTCGGACCTGATTGAAGGGGAAGAGGCGGAGTTTCGAACACCGGTTCAACTCTCGCAGTCTCATAAAAACGGAGAGGTCCGGGTAGAGGCGCAAGCGGTCTATCAGAACAAAGAGACAACCTCGCCGTTGCCACCGCAGATCCAGTACGTTTCAGGGTCGGGAATGGACATCGTTTTCCGGTTCATACCCGACGTTGCCGACGCATCCGATGAAGAACGCAAAGCCGGCGTCATGGAGAGAACGTTGAGAGTCAGCGTCCAGTACCGAGAAGCACAGCGCACGGTAAGAAAGACGCGGACAATCAGATTTTCCATGCGCCTGAATTCCGAAAAGGTCGTGCGGAGGGTCCCTCCCCACCTGGGGAAAATACTGGGTCTGACCCCAAGGAGCATGAAGTGAGGCAGCTTGCGGTATGAAGGCCAAGAGCCCTTTCTTGATTTGAGGAATATATGAATCTGAAGCTAAAAGAGGTTTTCAGCGGCAAAGTCGTCAATAAGGCCCATACGATCGATACGGGCGTTGACGAGTTTCCCCGCTACGTCCTCGAATACCTCATCGACAACTACTGTGCCGAAGAAACATTCCATGAAGACATGGAAAAGGTCGTGAGACGGCTAAAAGAAACCTTTGTTTACGGGGCGGAAGCGGAGAAAATCAGACACTATATCCGTGAAAATCGCCACCATTCCGTGATCGCCAGCCTGGAAGCCCGGCTGGTTGAAACGGAAGATAAATATTGGGGATCCATTTCAGCGATCAATGAAAATTTCGTGAACATCCCGGAGAATATCGTCCGGCAATATCCCATGCTCCTTTCCGGCGGGATGTGGGGGACCATCGACCTGACCTATGACGAAACCGAGATTCATAGCAAGAAAATCAGGCCCTTCAAGATCACCGGATTCACGCCCTTTCAAGTCAGCGTCATCAACCTGGATGAATTCATAGAGCGACGCAAGGAGTTCTCTACGGAAGAATGGATTGATGTCCTGGTCAATTCCTGCGGCCTCGATCCTTCGCAAATGACGCGGCGTCAGAAATTACTCTACCTTTGCCGTTGCATCCCTCTGGTCGAAACGAACGTCAACATGGTGGAGCTTGCGCCACGGGAAACCGGAAAGACGTATCTCTATCGCAATATTTCTTACTACGCGCACGTGCTGTCCGGCGGCAAGGCAACCCCTGCCCAGCTTTTCATCAACTTGAATTCGGGAAGGATCGGTGAAGTCGGGGTCCGTGATGCCGTTGTTTTCGACGAAATTGCGAACACGGATTTTACCGATCCCCGGTCCTTCGTCAGCATTATGCAGGGATACATGCAGGACGCAAAGTTCAGCAGGGGGAAGAAGGAAATCCTGGCCTTCGCCAGTCTGGTCTTCGTCGGCAATCTCGACGTCCAGGGCAGCCTTCCGCACGAAAAGTATTACCACCTCTTTGAACCCTTGCCGGATTTTCTTCAGGTCATCGCTTTTCTGGATCGCGTTCATGCCTATCTTCCCGGTTGGGAGATCCCCAAGCTGGCGCCGAACAGTTATTCGAAAGACTATGGGTTTGTTACGGATTACTTCTGCGAGATCATGCACGAGCTGCGCCGCATCGACCTGCTCGGAACCCTGCGCGCCCGTTTCGATGTCGTTGACCATGCCGGCAGAACCCACGGCGTCTCCGGCCGCGATCAACGAGCCGTCATGAAAACGACCTCTGCTTTGCTGAAACTCCTTCACCCTGACGGACAGGTGACCGACGAGGAGCTTGAAAATATCCTGAGTTTATCTTGCGAACTGCGGCAAAGGGTGCGGGACCAGCTCCATCTGATAGCGCCCGGCGAATACGATCGGATCTCTTTAGGCGCAGTCATGAAGCCCTCGGGTAGGCGAGTTGTGCCGGAGCTTCCGGACAGCAAACGGGTGCAGCGCGTCGTGCTCCCCGAGCAGCCCTCCGTCGGTGAAGTTGTCGGATTGGCCGTTGAAGGGGATCATGGGTGCATCCTGCACTTTGAAATGCAGGCAACCAAAGGAGCGGGGCGAATCGTGCCGCTGGGATCGATCCAGAGAGTCATGCGGGAGAGCATCGAGGCGGCCGCGCAGTACATCCGGGCAAAACATGAAGACCTGGGGATCAGCGCCGAATGGCGCAAAAGCTACGATGTCGCGGTATTGGCAACCTTCATGGGCGTTCCCAAGGAAGGCCCGTCCGCCGGGATAACGATCGTGACAGGGATCGTGTCGGCCTTGAAGAGGATCCCCATTCGAAACGACCTCGCCATGACCGGAGAGATTACGATCATGGGCAAGGTGCTCCCGGTCGGCGGCATCCAGCAAAAGGTTCGAGCGGCCTACGATGCCGGCGTCAAAGAGGTCCTCTTGCCGGCTGATAATCTGAAGGAAGCCGAAGGGCTGCCTTCCTATGTGCTTGAAGCGGTCAAATTGACGCCGGTGGAAAGCATCGAGAAGGTGCTGGAGTTGGCCCTACTCAAGGATGCGTGATGGCGTCCGAAAAGGATGTCGGGGCTGTGATCAGAAGAATATGGGGAAAAAGAGCAGCCTTGGAGGATAAGAAAGTAAATACACCTATAGTGGAGTCTCAGAATGACCGGTGATACGCAGAGCAAGACGGTGCTCACTATGAGCAATCAAGATTATCCCGGCCTATACCAAGGAGCCGATGCAGCTTCTGCCTCAGCACAGAAGATCTATTTCTTGTTGCAGCAGATATACCTTGGTTCCCTCATCATAGGCGGATTGACTGGCATGCTGACTTCTCTTTTCACTGGTAGCGTACTCACGGGAACATACACCGTAATGGCTATAGTCCTGGCAATTGGTCTTTTGGTTTTGTGGATCGGCCGCGCGCGCCAGGATGACAGTGCATGGTTCGATTGTCGGGCTATTGCCGAGTCAGTAAAGACAGCAACGTGGCGATATATGATGATTGCCGCCCCTTTTCAGAATCATGGCACAATTGATCAGGAGTTCATTTCAGAACTTCAAGAAATCAGGAAGGCAAGACCCGAGTGTCAGAAGCATTTCGCAGGTGTGGCTGCCGCCAGTAATCCGCCTATTACTGATTTCATGCGCAAGGTGAGAGAAAGTGCATACGAAGATCGGAAACATTTCTATATTGAACAAAGACTCTGTGATCAGAAATCTTGGTACTTCCGCAAAGCCAAGCTGAACGCTGGTGAGAGTGTGCGATGGTTTTGGTGGACCGCTGGTCTACAAAGTATCGCGGTGATCGCTGCCATCATTCAAGCCGCTGCTGGAGGAGTTGGATTCAACATGGTCCCCATACTTACCACCTGTGCAGCAGCGGTTGCCGCCTGGAACCAGATGAAGCGTCATGACGAATTAAAGAAGTCATACGCACTTGCATCACAAGAACTCAATGAACTTGAAGTCATAGCCAGAAATTTAGCCAACGAAAGTGATTTCCCGCAACTCGTGGAACAGATCGAGGAAGCGAGCTCGCGAGAACATACCATGTGGTGTGCCCGTAGGGATGTTCTGCTTCGTAGAACCGGCGCTAAAGCTCGGTAACAGGACAAAACACATGTCGGTCATAAGAAAATATACAATAGGACTTGCGGAGAAAACGGTAGCATTACCCTGTTTCTTTCCGTCAGTGTCCAGCGTCAAGACCAATTTGATGCCGGTTGATTATATCGAGCTTCACGCTGCCGCTGCCCATCCTCTATACCTTGTTTCTGCTTACGACATTGCAGGTGCTTCTCCAGAACATCAGCAACGCATCAATTGCGCCATTAGGCAAAGTCGTACCAAGGGCTCGGTTATCTTGCTGGATAGTGGCAACTATGAGGGCTTCTGGAAAAGCGCAATCGATTGGTGTCCGGATAGGTTCCATGCTATCTGTAATACCTATGATCACGATATCGGCTTCTGTTATGACAATCAGGATCCACCCCACACGTCGGACGCTATCACCGAAGATGTGATTAGAGGCGTCCTACGCGATCAAGAGCATTCTCTAGGCACCATCGTCCCCATCGTACACGGACCCGCCGATTTATTGCCAGAAACCGTGCTGAAGGTTGCTGAACAGCTCTACCCCGTTCTTTTAGCAGTTCCTGAGCGAGCTTTGGGAGAGGGCATTGCTGCACGGGCTCGCTCTGTACGAAAAATCCGTAGGGCGCTTGATAAGCTGGGCTTCTACTGTCCGTTGCATCTTTTAGGAACAGGTAACCCCATTTCTATCATCGCATATACTATCGCTGGCGCAGACAGCTTCGATGGCCTTGAGTGGTGCCAGACCGTGGTTGATCATGAGACGGCACACCTATTTCACTTCCAACAATGGGATTTCGTAAGGGAGCAAACAGCATGGGGATCGAACGGAACATTACCATATATACAAGCCGCGCTGATGCATAATCTCGCCTTTTATGCCACGTTTATGCAGAGGCTTCACGAAGCTGCGCAGCAAAATCATCTTTACGAGATGCTCGCATCCTTTATTCATGACAAACAAGTGAAAATCATTCGCGATGCTATAGAGGAAGGTATTTAATATGCTGTCTCAATGTATTCCTATGCCTCGATTAGAAAATGCAATACGGGAGGTATGTATTTCCCTTCAGAAGAAGCGCGCCCGAAAGTACGAATGGGATGCTCTGAGTGAAGATGATCTATGGCGCGAGTTGGTGGCATGCATCCTGGGTAGTCGAGTCCGTTATGACGTGGCCTATTCAGCTATTGAACGGATGGACAAAGCCAGCTTGTTCTCGGGCAAGCCCAACCTCACAAGGCGGACAAAGTATGAAAAGGATGTCCTCCACGCCTTATTGGAACCAGTCAGGTCAGAAAATAGCGATGAAGCGCACAGCCGTTATCCCTTCCCCCGGTTACGGGCCAGCCAAATATGTTCGGCTGCAGAAACGCTCTATGCCAATGGGGGCACAATCCGAAGTATTCTCAAGAATGCAAGTGATGAACGAGAAGCGCGCCGTAACTTGGCAAGAGATGTCGCAGGACTTGGTCCAAAACAAGCAAGTCTTTTCCTTCGAAATATTGGCTACACAGCGCAAGTTGCTGTTCTCGATGTTCACGTTCTTACCTACATGGATTGGATAGGGCTCACACCATCCCCTGTAAAGACTGTTCGGACAATGCACCAATATGAGATGCTTGAGGCAGCCTTCATTAAACACTCTTGCTCCTCAGGATTTCCACCGGATCATTTTGATCTGGCCGTCTGGGTGGTCGTCAGAGTAGCCAAGAAGGAGTATGCATTATGTCATTAGTGACCCTCGTCTCTGGCGGGCTTGACTCGACCCTCATGAGCCTCATTGCTCAGGAAGAAGGCGTTGAGCTTAATCCGCTATTTATAGATTACGGACAGCTCGGTGCCGCCCGGGAGTGGACAGCTTGCAAGCACCTACATGACAGGCATGGATTGCCACTGGTTACAAAAATGGATATTTCTGGCTTCGGCAAAGTTGTGCCATGCGGAATTACCAATACGGCAATGCGAATCAACGAGGATGCGTTTCTGCCAGGGCGGAATCTTCTCCTGTTGCTTTGCGGCGCTGCTTTCGCATACAGCAACCAAGCTGATGGCGTAGCCATCGGTTTGCTCAATCCGAAGAATAGCTTATTCCCCGATCAGACTTGCGATTTTCTAAGCAAAGCTGAGGCCATGATCGAAGCTACCATGAAGAAGCGAATTTCCGTAATTGCTCCCTTGATAGAGTTCACTAAGGCTGATGTTCTATCTCTTGCAGCGACACGTGGTCTGCGAGATACATATTCCTGCCATGCCGGCGGGAAAGAACCATGCGGACAGTGTGTGGCATGTATTGAAATCGAAAATGCAGAAGAAAGGAGCTAAAGATGGGTGGAGGTGGAGGCGGCGGACGTGGATTGACGCCCAGCGAGCTTGAGCAACTGGAGCAAAAAGCAAAACAGTCCTTGAAGGGAAATGGAGATACGGGAAAAAGTAACGTCTTCATAAGTTTTGTGGAGGAGGACCTGACTGACGTCAATATGCTTCGCGGCCAGGCGAAGAATGAAAACTCAAATATCGAATTCAACGACTGGTCTTTGAAACAGCCCTTTGATAGCGACGATGCTGAATACATAAAGCGAGGTATACGAGAACGTATAAGGCAATGCTCAGTCACGGTCGTATACATATCCGACAAAACGGCGGATAGTAAATGGGTTGATTGGGAAATCCGCGAGACAATCGCTTTGGGTAAGGGCGTTGTAGCGATGTATAAAGGCGATAGGCCCCCTACCCGTTTGCCTAAGGCCATTACAGACAATAGAGTACCGGTCGTGCCTTGGAACCAAAAGGAATTATCAGCGGCAATTAAGACCCAAGCGCAGAAGAAATAAGAGAACACTACAGAGTCACGGTTACTCAGAGAATCCAAGAAAGGAGATGAAAGATGGCTAAAAAAACTGTTTTCATCAGCTACGACTACGATAATGATAAGCACTACAAGAACCTGCTTGTTGCATGGGATGCTAACAAGGATTTTGATTTCTCCTTCTATGACGCATCGGTCGATGTTTCCGTCGATAGTGATGACGCGGCTGCAATAAAGCGTGTCATTTCTGCTCGTATCAATAACGCAACACACTTTCTCTGCATTGTTGGAGAAAAAACACATAAGAGCAAATGGGTTGCGTGGGAAATTGATAAGGCGGTCTCGCTAAAGAAGAAGATAGTGGCCGTTAAGACAGCAAAGGACAATACAACCCCGTCAGGACTGTACGGAGTTGGAGCAGCGTGGGCACTTTCTTTCACATTCGCATCCATAAAGAAAGCATTAGATGATGCATAAAGAATCGCCGTCCCCCTGAGGAAGGTGACTTCTTTACCCGTGCGTCCACCGGCGCAAATAAAGCCGGCACCTGTTGACACCCGCTGTCAGATTGCGAGGTACCCCGTGGCCACAAAGTCTGAAACGCCGCTTCAAAATCTCACCGTCTTTCTACTTCGCGAGGGGGTCAATAGCGCCGACGAAGCGATCCGCGATCCCCGCGGCCTTAAATATCTTGAAATCCGTGCAGATGACCAGAAACTGGGGGATTTGTATGTACAGAACCCCAGATCACACCCTCCAAGCTGGGGGGCTTTCTTTGAGGGTTACATAGATCTCGCGGAGCTCGGCTATGTGAGCACAGCGGCGGCTGTCACACATGAAAGGAGGACTGTATGACGGTGCGGTATACTTCTTCTCAGTCGGGACACGACGGAGCCGTAAATGCGGCAGGGCAGATCTATCGAGAACATGGTAAGCACGCATGGGTCAATCCAAATGAGGAGAAAAACAAAGACTGGTGCGGCTATTTCATTGACGTGATTGCAGTCGAGACTCGCAGTGCAGATCATGCGTGGGTCATAGAAGTTGAAACTGAGGATTCGGTATCTGAATCGGAAGCAAAAGAACAATGGAAAGACTATGACAAAGTGTATACTGGGCGTTGGTATCTGGCTGTCCCACGAGCATCTGAATCAGAAGCAAATCGACTGATCGCGCTCCATAATCTCCAGCACTGCACAGTTATTACATGGGAACGTAATGCTAATGGAACTCACACGTTCTGGGGACTACCGGGGCTGAACTGAGTAAATGCCTGATAATCTCTAAACGATTCGTGTGTGGCTTTCGGTGAAAGGAAGACTCTTCAATGAGAATCTCTCGAATTACTATCCATAATTTCCGAAACTTTGCCGATCTTGATATCGCGCTGGATGATCATGCAGTAATCCTTGGTGAGAACAAAATTGGTAAAACCAATTTTCTACATGCATTGCGCTTAGTGCTGGATCCATCGCTTCCAGACTCAGTGCGAAAGCTACGAAATGAAGATTTCTGGGATGGCCTTGAACGACCGTTAGGTAAAGATGACAAGATCACTGTCTCTATAGAATTCACAGATTTTGAAGACGATGAGAATCAGCTGGCTATTTTAGCAGAACACCTAATTAAGCCGGATCCAATGGTGGCCCGACTTACCTATGTATGGCAACCACTACCCGGGTTGACTGATGATCCCAAAAAGGATTCAGACTATGAGTTCTTCGTATTCGGAGGCGACAGGCCGGAGAATCGCATCAGCTATGAGATTCGACGACGCTTGCCCTTGGAGTTATTACCAGCACTCAGAGATTGTGAGGGTGACCTGGCAAGGTGGGCACGGTCGCCTTTACGGCCGCTATTGGACAAAGCTGCAGGCGAAGTTGACCGAGATGTTTTGAAGGTCCTTGCAGAAGGAGTTGACACCGCAACTGAGGAATTGGCAAAAATTGAGGAAGTGAAGGGTGTCGCTGATGCAATTGTAGAAAAGTTGGAAAAGATGGTCGGATCAGCCCAACTCTTAGAAACTGTTCTTCGGTTCTCGCCGACTGATCCTGATAAGCTGGTCCGCGCGCTTCGTATATTCATAGATGGTGGTAAAAGGGGTATAGCAGATGCCAGTCTAGGCTCGGCAAATATACTCTACTTTGTCTTAAAAGCACTGGAATTTGACCAACTCGTGTCTGACGGTGATCGTGACCATACATTCCTGGCCATTGAGGAACCAGAAGCCCATTTGCACCCAAATCTCCAACGTTTGATCTTCCGCAACTATCTTCGACCCCGTAGTGCCTTTGTTGAAGGCGATACAAGCAAGACATCTACAATTCTGATGACTACACATTCACCACACATTGCAAGCGTAACACCTATCAAAAATTTTGTGGTTCTGCGCCTTAATGCAGCGGGTAACGCAACTGAGGGAGTCTCAACTGCTAAACTTAAACTCACCAAAGATGACATCGCCGATCTTGAACGGTACATCGATGTAAACCGAGGAGAATTATTCTTTGCGCGTGGGGTTATTTTAGTCGAAGGGGACGCAGAAAGATTTCTGATTCCTGTTTTGGCGCAACAACAGGGATTCGATCTGGACAAGCTCGGGATATCAGTATGCTCCGTATCGGGCACAAATTTCGCGCCCTATCTTATTCTTCTGGGACCTAAGGGCTTGGCTATACCCTTCGGTGCCATGACGGATAGAGATCCGCGCCCGCCAAAGGAGGACGGAACAATTCGTGATCCACTAGGGCCAAATCGGGTTGTCAATCAAATGCTCATGCATCTCGTTGACGCTGACACATGGGAGAATAATGACTTCGATGCGATATTGAAGCTATCACATAAATACGGAATCTTCATGAATTCTGACACATTCGAAGTTGACCTCTTCCAGGGAGGACTCCATGGTGCCTTTGTAGAGGCCATGGAAGCCGTCGGTGACAATAAGAACATGATAGAACGGATGAAAAATTGGGCAGCGGATCCAAAAACACTCGATAGAGACACATTCCTCAAAGACATCGAATCTGTCGGAAAAGGCCGTTTCGCCCAACGCCTCGCATCAATCATCGTCGAGTCAGATCAAAAGGATTGTCCTAATTACATCTTGAAGGGAGTGAAGCATGTCGTTAAAAAGTGCATGCACGGTTAAGCCTCCCTACATGCTTGCAGAGGAAGAACTACGAAGTAACAAAGGGCAGTGGAAGGCATACGAATCCCAGAACAATTGTGTGATATTGGCAGGTCCGGGTAGCGGTAAGACAAAGACACTTACGATCAAGATGGCCCGTATGCTCGCAGAAGATGTAAGAGCACCGCGTGGCATTGCCTGTATTACCTATAACAATCAGTGTGCCAGAGAATTGAAGCGGCGTCTTATTACACTTGGTGTTGAAGATGGTAAACGGGTAACCATTGGTACCCTTCATTCTTTTTGTCTTCAGCACATCATCCTCCCCTACGCTCGTTTGGCGGGCATTTTGGTTCCTGAACCATTGAAAGTGGCAATGATAGATGAACGTGAAAAATGTTGGGCCGAGGCCGTCGAAAGAATTAAAGGCGCCGAAGAACCGCCAAGCAACTGGATCTTCACATGCGACGTCTACCGAAGAACACATCTCGATCGTCAGAAGGAAAACTGGTACGGCGACTCTTCGGATGTAGCTAAAATGATTGAGGTGTACGAACATGCTCTTTTAAAAAAAGGGCTTGTTGATTTTGACGGTATGGTACTTACTGGACTTTGGCTTGTAGAAAAACACAATTGGGTCCGGAAAGCACTCCATGCTCGTTTCCCCATTCTCGTAGTGGACGAATATCAAGACCTCGGACATGCCCTGCACCGAATTGTGCTCTGTTTATGTTTCAAGGCAAGTATAAGACTCGTGGCAGTTGGTGACCCGGACCAGTCAATCTACGGCTTTACGGGGGCAGAGCCGGCACTTCTTCGCAACCTGGCAAAACGTGATGGGATCGAGTCGGTCCCACTACAACTTAATTACCGCTGTGGCTCTACGATCATCCGGGCCTCAGAAGTTGCACTCGGCGAGGTACGAGGGTTCAAGCCCAGTTCGGATGAATCTGGAACTCTTGACATTTACCATCGGCCAAAAGGTCCTGAGGATCAAGTGGACTTTATTTGTAGAACAATCATCCCTGACGCTTTGGAGCGCCGTAAAGGTCGCCAACTAGGAGATATAGCAGTACTCTATCGGAATCAATACGATGGAGACATAATTGCAAAGGCTGTTGAAGCTCAGGCGTGGGATTTTATTCGAATCGACCAAGGTAATCCTTACCCCAGATCACCAGTTGTTTTCTGGTTGGAGGACTGCGCAGCATGGTGTGCCGGAGGCTGGAAGTCTGGATCACCTCGACTTTCTGAGTTAATCTGGACGTGGCAACGCTTCAATGAATCGATCACGTCCGAGGTCGGACGGCGACATCTTCAGTGCAGCTTGGTTAAGTTTCTTCACTCGCATCGTACCCCGGATCTGCCATTGCGAGATTGGCTTTCTAGCTTCCGAACTGCTTGTTTGGATGATGCGCTAAAGAGTGAGCCTAGGTTGCGAGACGACAAAGCGGCAGTTAAAAAACTGGCGGATGTCTGTGCGACTGATGCAAGACTCGCTGGGTTCACTGTATCAGCATTCGGCGGGCAAGGTGGGTCAGGAACGCATCTTAATCTTTTGACACTCCATTCGGCTAAGGGCCTCGAATTCGATGTCGTGATTATGATGGGTCTTGAGGAAGGCAAGCTTCCGGACTACAGGGCAAGCACAGATACAAAGCTACGAGAAGAGCGCCGACTCTTCTATGTCGGCGTAACCCGTGCCAGGCACGAAGTGCATCTGGTCTACTCAGGATGGTATCGAACACCCTACGGGACTGTTAAGAATAATGGAGTGTCACGATTTGTGGAAGCAGTGCGCCATTCTCTGACTGAGCCTGAGCATTAGACAAAAATATGATTACTCTTGCTTCTCAGGACACGCAGTTCATCCTGTGCCCCACATTGGCGATAAGCCTTGCGATCGTGGCCACGGCGTTCGGCTGCTTGAACGCCCGATAGACGATCTCCATCATCCGGTAATAATCCTTCGTGAACCGGTTATACCCCGCCTGGAGCTGCTCGACGGTCATGTTCTTCGGCCTCACGATCACCGTCCCACCCGTGTACTTCGTGTAATCGGTGCAGATGATCCGGCCCTCCCTCTCAAATTTCTTGTAGAATTCGGTCCCCGGATAGGGGATGAGAATATTGACGGCGACGCTGTCGA
>JAHJDG010000185.1 GCA_018812265.1 bacterium
GAATTTGCTTGGGGCCGTACCGCCGCGCGCGCGTCCTTAGCTTTACTGGGGCGCAACCCTACGCCGCTTTTGCCTGACGCGGATCGTGTGCCGGTCTGGCCGGTCGGCATCATTGGTAGCATCAGCCACAGCGGTTCGATTTGCGGGGCGGCGGTGGCGCACGGGCCGGGCGCCATCGGCTTCGACATCGAGACGGCGCACACGCTGGAGCCTGACCTTTGGCCAAACCTGTTCACCAACGACGAAATCCGCGCCATGTTCGCCGCCTGGCGGGCCGCCTATCCGTCATTCTTCATGTACGATTCCATCGGCATGTCGGTGCAGGGCCGCCCGCTGCTCGTCTGCAAACTCTCGGACAACGTCACCGCTGACGAGCCGGAAATCGAGGTGAAGTACGTCGCCAACATGCACGGCGACGAGGTCGTCGGCAAAGAGAATTGCCTGCGGTTCATCGAAGAGCTGCTGAACGGCTATGGAATAGATCCCGAACTCACGCAGCTCATGGAAGAGTATGAGATGTGGTTTCTGCCGTGCATGAATCCCGACGGACTCTCGCTCGCCCAGCGTGGCAATGCTCACGGGGTGGATCTCAATCGCGATTTTCCCGATCGCTGCGATGACTCCGTCAATACCACGGCGGGTCGCGAGCCGGAGACCGCTCACGTCATGAACTGGTCGGCTGCTCACACCTTCATTCTCTCGGCCAATTTTCATGGCGGCGCGCTCGTCGCCAACTACCCGTGGGACAACAACTGCACGGGCGGCGCGGTCTATGCGCCCACCCCCGAGGATGAACTGTTCGTGTGGATCTCCCGCCGCTATGCCGAGGCCAATCCGCGGATGCGCGTCAACACGGCGTTCCTCTATCCCGACACGGGAATTACCAACGGCGCCGACTGGTATGAGGTGAGTGGCGGCATGCAGGACTGGAACTACGTCTGGATGGGCGATAGAGACCTGACCGTCGAACTCGACAACACCCACTGGCCGGCAGCCAGCCGTCTCGAAGCACTCTGGCAGGAAAACCGGCTGGCCATGCGCTACTATTGGCTGGAAGCGCAATACGGCGTGCGCGGCACGGTCACCGACGCTTCGACGGGCAATCCCATTCGCGCCGAGGTCAAGCTCTTCAACATTCCCTATCTGACCTACAGCAGCGCGCTTCACGGGGACTACTACCGCATGCTTCGACCCGGAACCTACACCCTGACGTTTTCGGCTCCCGGATACGGTTCACAGGTCTTCCCGAACATAGTGGTTCCGGCCGATTCGTTCATCGTGCTCGACGTGCAACTGGGTCTTCCGCCGGATATCGCGACCCAACCCACTCAGCTTTCGGCCGACGTTGGAATCTGCAGCACAACCGACGTTCCGCTGACGATTCTGAACGAGGGCGACGGCCCGCTCACCTGGTACTCGCAGGAGGGCTACTCGTCGCAAACCGGCTACGGCAGCGCGGTGGGCGGCGGCTGGCGATACCTTGACGGCGATCAAGCGGGCGGACCGGTCTACGCGTGGCGGGACATCAGCGGCGTGGGGACGTTGGTTAGCTACACCAGTGACGATCAGACGCGCGGCCCTTATGCGATCGGCTTCGACTTTCCGTTCTACGGACAGACATTCAACGCGTACTATCTTTGCGGGAACGGCTTTCTTTCATTCACGTCCGCGCTCACGACCTACACGAATACCCCGTTACCCAGCACCGCCGCTCCCGAGAATCTGGTCGCCGCTTGGTGGGATGATCTCAGTCCGCACCGCACGGGTTCGCAGGTGCGTCGCTACAGCACGGCCGACAGTCTCATCATCTCGTTCAACAACATCCAGAGCTTCCAGGACAACGGCCTCTACAATTTCCAATTCATTCTACTTTCCTCAGGGGAGATCGTTTTCCAATACGCCAGCATGGGAACAAGCCGTCTGAACTCCTCCACCATCGGTATTCAGAACGGGGATCGCACGCGCGGCGTGGCTGTGATCTACGACCAGCTCTACATCCACAACAACATGGCCATAAGACTCTGTCCGCATTCGATGATCGAGACGATTCCGTCGTCGGGTCTCGTGACCGGACACGGCCAGTCCGTCGTCACGGCCCGCTTCAATTCCTGCTGCGTGCCGACCGGAGTCACGAACGGTATTCTCGCGCTCTATTCCAACGATCCCGATACGCCGACCTTGAACGTGCCGGTAACGATCAACGTCACCACGCTGACTCCGCCCGATCCGGTCACCGATTTGACCATCTATCCCGACGGCTCGGACGTGCGACTGCTCTGGAGTCCGGCGCTGAACGCCACCGGCTACAAGGTCTATCGCCTGAGCAGCGTCGAGCAGAGTTATCTTGAGGGTGAGCTGCTCACTCCGACGGCGATTCCGGATACGACCTATGTAGATGACACCGGTGATCCGGAAGAACTGCGCTTCTATCAGGTGATTTCCGTGCGATAGCCGCACCAACTTTTCCGAGTTCAGAAGCCCGCCGATCGGCGGGCTTCTGAACTCGGAAAAGTTGGTGCGGCTATC
>JAHJDG010000186.1 GCA_018812265.1 bacterium
ATCCCAAAAACATCAGAGGGGAATGCGTGATTTCTCCCGGTGGTGACTCTCCAGAGTCACCCCTCCACCACCTTGCTGACCGGACGGGGGCCTCTGGAGAGACCCCACGGGGATACAAATTCCCGTCTGTTGTTTTTGAGGTGAGTTCTGGTTTGAATTAATAGTGGAAGCGAAAGCCCTGAAGGAGTTACAACTGAAGCCGTTACAAG
This sequence comes from bacterium, assembly GCA_018812265.1. GTDB lineage: Bacteria > Electryoneota > RPQS01 > RPQS01 > RPQS01 > JAHJDG01. The sequence continues at coordinate 210 of JAHJDG010000186.1, forward strand.
AGGAGGCTTCCGAATTAATGGCAATCTTCACGACGATGGTAAAACGGACGAAGGCAAAGAGCGTTGCTTGATTGATTTGTAGTTTGTAATTCGAAGTTTGCAGTTTTTCTGATGAATATCTTCCGCAACATAAGGAATCGCTTTTCTCCGGCGTGGGCGCGGGCGGTGCTGTTTTTCTCGATCATGGGACCGGGGATCATCACCGCCAACGTGGACAACGACGCGGGCGGAATCACGACGTATTCGCAGGCGGGCGCGCACTTCGGGCTGGCCACGCTGTGGATTTTTATCCCCATGACCATCGCGCTGATCATGATTCAGGAGATGGTCAACCGGATGGGAATCGTCAGCGGCAAGGGACTCTCCGATCTCATTCGCGAACATTTCGGCGTGCGCTGGACGTTCTATTTGATGACCGGGCTGCTGCTCACGAACTTCGGGAACATCATCGCCGAGTTTTCGGGCGTGGCGGCGGCGGGAGAAATACTGGGCATTCCCAAGTGGATCAGCGTGCCGGTGGCGGCGGCGTTCGTGTGGGCGCTGGTGGTGGCGGGAACGTACGCGAGTATCGAGAAAGTGTTTCTGGTGGCGACGCTGTTCTACGTCGCGTACATCGTCAGCGGATTTCAGGTGCAGGCGGACTGGACGGAAGTCGGGAAATCGCTGGTCATTCCGGGAATCACGCACGAGCGGGCCTATCTGCTGATGCTGATCGGACTGATCGGAACGACCATCGCACCGTGGATGCAGTTCTATCAGCAGGCGTCGGTGGTGGAGAAGAACATCTCCATCAAGAATCTCCATCTCTCGCGGATGGATACGATCTTCGGCGGGATCACGGTGAGTCTGGTGGCGCTGTTTATTGTCGTTGTGTGCGCCGAGACGCTCTATCCGCATGCGGTGCGGATCGAGACGGCCGACGAAGCGGCCAAAGCGCTGGCACCATTGGCGGGGCCGTTTGCCTCGACGCTGTTTGCGGTGGGACTCCTGAACGCGAGTCTGTTCGCGGCTTCGATCCTGCCGATCTCGACTTCGTACACGATTTGCGAGGCGCTGGGTTGGGAGTCGGGCGTGGACCGCAAGTTCTCCGAAGCACGGCAATTTTACGTCTTGTACACGGCGCTGATCGTGATCGGGGCGGTGGTGGTACTGATGCCGGGGGTGCCGCTGATTTCGGTGATGTTCTATTCGCAGGTGATCAACGGGATCATGCTGCCGTTCACGCTGGTTCCGATTCTGCTGTTCGTGAACAACAAGAAGCTGATGGGCGAGCACGTGAACAGCCGGGCGTATAACATCTTCTGCTGGACATTCGTGGCGGCGATTACGCTGATGTCGCTGACGTGGCTGGTCTTGCAGTTCGGAGGAGTGGAGTGACGGAAGGGATGAGGGATGAACTATAGGGCCGGATGGATGTGAGCCTTTTTCCGGCGGGGTCAGCAATCCCACCCATGATCAACAATATCGGGCACGGCATGCCGTGCCCGTTGTGTTTTGGGCCTCTGTGACAAGAGGCCAGCTATTTCCCCATCACTTAAAGGAAACCAAGTTGACCCACATGCCGCGCAGAGAATTGATTTTTTAATGCTTATAATGAATCAAAAAGAAGAGGGCACCATACTTATTTGTTGACTTGCGGCACGACATTTGAGATATTATGATGAAACATTCTGTTTGTAAATACGACAGCGTGGTACGGTATGCAGGGATGCTGCGGGTTTCCCGGATATGCGGCCTTCCCTTCGGTCGAAACGGGTGAAAGGAACGGGCGATGAATCGAGAACAACGACTTTTCTTCGCGTGGGCGTTCACGCTGTTGATGGCGGTATCGCTGTGGGCGTCGCGGCCGGAGATGATGGGCGGCCGACCGGGAGAGGGCCGCTTGGATTACACCGACCTCGAAGGCGGCTACTCGGGACGGCCACTCACGCCGGAAGAGTGGGCGATCATTGACCGAGCCATAGACAGCATCGGCGGAGACGGTGACGACACGCTGATTTATACCAACTCGGAGTTCGAACCATGCACACTGTTGCGCGGGGCCATCGCCTGGGATCTGTTCATGCAACTCTGCCGGGGCAAGATGGAGGTGGAAACGCTGGCCACGAAACGTCCCAAGAACAAACCCAACGCTTCCTGCAAGCCCGACTGTCTGGCGACACCCGACGGCGACGAAATCAACATCAGCGATTCGCTGCTGCGGGCCGTCCTCGCTGATCCGTCGCAGCTCGATCATTTGGAGGGCGTGCTGGTTCACGAGTACGTGCATAAGATTCAGACGGCGGAGGTGCTGCGCGACAAAGCCCGGCGGGAAATGGAAGCCTACTGGCTGATGCATGCCTACTACTGCTCGGTGAAGGTACCGGCGGGCGACAAGGAGCGGGATCGCGTGAAAAACGCGCGCGACGCCTACACACAATATGTGACCAATGGCACTCCGCCGGAGGAGCAGGAGGATTATTACGTGGGGGTGAACCGCGACGGAGATCACTACTGCTATCTGGTCAAGGATCCGGCGGGCGTGGGCAGCGATACGCTCATCAGCTATGAACTGGGGGATACGGTGGCCTACGAGTTTTTGCTTGGGGAGACAGACGCCGGGGATCTGCTGGTGTTCCCGGAGCCGCCCATGTATCCGCCCGGGCACAGCCGGGGGCTGGTGTTCGGGCAGAATGAGCTTTCGGGAGCGGGACGCATATTGGCATTGCACCTTCTCGAAGGCGAAGTAATCGAGCCACCTACGGCCGTGGATTTCGGTCTGCCGCTCTATCCGCCGATGTTCTTCTCCGCGGCGGGCTACTCGGAAGCGAGAGGGCGATTCTTCGTGGTGGACACCATTGGACGCCAGATTCTTCACATGGTGGACATCAATGGAGATTTGCTGCCCGACGAGATCGAGGGTGTGTATGCGAGTGCCGCGTGGCCCGGATTCGAGCTTCTCGATTGTATGCGAGGTGTGGACGTGTCCGCGCATCCCTTCATCGGATTCGGTTTGACGGTTTCCTGCGACGGCCGACACGCGCCGGAAGACGTGTTTGCCTATGAAGAGCGGTGGTTCCTGCCGGACACGGACGGCGACAACGTGGCCGATTTGTGTGAGATGCTGCCGGTTTATCAGTTCCTGCGATTCACACCGGCGATTCAGTATCCGCCGCTGTGGGCCGGCGAAATGATGGTCATGCTGCACGGATCATGGGAGCACGACATTGCCGTGTTTGCCAGTGATTCAATGGGGGAGGTGTTGTTTGATCAGGTCGGTTTCGTTCATATGGGACCGGGAATAGACATGGAGTGTCCATTGTTGCGGCCGCTCCTGCCGGGCGAGTTTGTGATTCCGGTGGACATGTACGATAATCGGCGGCCGCGACTCGCGACTCCGGTAGTGGATCCGACACCCCGATCACTCACGTTATTTTTTGATTTCGACGGACAACTGCACTTGCGGTGGGAAGCGGTTGCGGGGGCGGATCACTACTTGATCTACACATCAACGGATGCGATTAGCTTTGGTTGGACGGGAGATATCGCCCAGACGAACGAATTTGTCTTTCCCGTGCCGCCGGAAGACGTCTTGTTCTACCGCGTGACGGCGGAGAAATAGTCGAAGACGCGAGGATTGTGTGATAGACAGCGGGCGGCCCATGCGGGTCGCCCGTTGATTTTTCTGTAGGGATGAGAAGAGTCCTTAGGAAAGCAGGCCGGCCACCTCGAGGCTGCGCTCGATGTTGTCGGGATTTGCACCGGGAGCAAAAGCGATGGAGATGGGTGCGCCGAGCAGGACTTGGGCGGCCCGAAGATTGCCGGTCAGAACCAATGCGCTCAGCATTGACGTGTAGGTATTCAGGTCGGGAGGAATGACAAGATCGGCCTGACCGGCGATTTCGGTTTTCACTTTCTTGTCGGCTACCGCTTCGGGGCTGACGGCGAGATCGAGTCCCAAAGGTCCGTCCACGCAGGCTTTTCCGAATTGACCGCGCGCGCTCATCTGAGCGAGCGGAGCCTGCCAGACGGTGGAAGCAATGCCGGGTGAGACGAGCTCGACGCAGGAGAGTAGAGCCACGCGCAGCGCGGATTCGCCGAGGCGAGACAGAGTGTTTATCATTGCTTGAATGCTCTTGGCGGCGACGGGAAGCGAGCGGTAATCGGCCAGCGGAGAATAGCCGATCCACAGCAGTTTGGGATAGGCGGCAAGTTCCAGCGCCGAGAGCAGTATCAGTGTATCGGCAGAGTTTTTGGTGTTTCCGGTCAACCAGCGCGCCACGTCAAGCGCGGTGTGGGCGTGCGTGGCATCGCCGCAAAAGAGAACATCACCGGCTATCGCGCTTTCCATGACCGAGGGCAGGTTCTCGGCGAACGCGCCTTTGCGATCATCCACTTTCCAGCCGCGCTTTGTCCACGCGTCGAGAACGGTTCGCTGTGAATCGGTCGCATTAATAACGTGGATGCGGCCGGGCTTTTTCTCTTCGTGCAGTTTCTGCAGTTGAGCGAAGGTCATAGTTCCTCCCCGGCGATGACGGCGGCCAGTGCCAGCGAGGCGAGCTTGTTGCGAGGCGGATCGGCGCGCGACACGAGCGACAACGGAACTTTCGCTCCGGTGATTACGCCCATGAACGTGCAGTTGCGGAAAATGGTGAGCGCTTTCACAGTGACGTTGGTTTCTTCGATGCTGTGGGAAACAAGAATATCGGGATCACCGGCCACGTCGCTGTGCCACCCGTCGAGCATTTCGCCAGTGTAGGCGGTACGGAAGGTGAGCGGACCTTCCACGTGGCGGGCGATGCCGCGCACGACGCAGGCACGAGCGACCGCTGCGGCTTCAAGCGTGGAAGGATATTCGGGAGTGGGTTCGTCAGCGACGCCGAGCAGAGCGACTTTCGGCTCGGCGACTCCCAGCGTATGACTCACGCGGACGGCATTTTCGATGATTGCCAAACGCTGCTCAAAGTCGGGAACGGCCACCACTCCGCCGTCGGTGAAGGAGAGCAGTTTGGGATAGCCTTCGAGTTCAAGAACGGCGCAGTGCGAAAGCAGCCTGCCCTGCCGGAGTCCGGCTTTGGGATTCAGTAGCGCACGCATAATATCCGAAGTCGGCACTTTTCCCTTCATCAGAATCTGCGCTTTGCCCTGCGAACAGAGTCCGGCGGCACGGGTCACAATTTCCTGCACGCCGTCGGCATCGGCGATTTCGAGCTGGAGCGATTCCAGATTCATCTCGCGAAGTTCGGCTTCGATCTTGGCGGCATTGCCTACGAAGATCGCGCTTACGAAATCGCTTTTAACGGCCTCGGCGACGGCGCGAACGACGTCGCTGTCCTCGGCACCGGCGATAGCCACCACCGGTTTGTGGCGGCGAGCGAGATCGCGAGCGCGGTCGAGAACTTGTTGAGAGGTCTTGAGCATATCAATAGTCTCTCGGCTGTTCCTGTCCTTCGAGAACACGGTAGGCGCCGGCGGCCATGGCTTCCATTTCGCGCTCGCCGGGGTAGGTGAGAATCTTTCCAAGAAACGAGATGTACTCGGTGAGCGACTTCACCAGACGCGAAGAGTTGGCGAGTCCGCCGGTGAGAATGATGGCATCGAGTATTCCCTGCAATGCTGTGGCGTAGGCGCCGATTTCTTTGGCGATTTGATAGATCATCGCCCGCAGGATGAGGTCGGC
>JAHJDG010000187.1 GCA_018812265.1 bacterium
GTGATTGTTATTACTCATCCTCGGGAGGCGCAAAAAAGCGGCGCTTTGTCATGAGATGTCATAGATGTCATCGCTGTCCGCACCCCCGCCGCCGGCAGAAAAAACCAACCGAAATCGCTTTACCAAGAAAGAAAATCAACTATGCCAGTCACTAACAGAGTTCGGGTTTCGCCGCCGTCCCACACCAATATTGGCAGAGCTATTTCGCCCACCCCTTGAACCACGAAAACCTGATCCCCCTATCAAGCCCGATGTAGATTTCCCGCTGAACGACGAACGACCCCAAGCCCAGCTTTCATACAAATGTTGTTAGACCACTGGAGAAACTGGGGGAATGTGAAAGATCCATTGGTACCACAATTGGAATCAGGAGCGTAGTGAAGTCGCTCTTTCTGGCCGCCGACCTGCTTGATTTCATAATCGCCGTCACCGACAATGGAGTAGCCAACAAAATCGCGCAGACCGCTGTTCCACGCTTCGCGCATCTTGCCCGCGAGGTCGTCGTCCACCAGCGTCAGCGTGCAGATGATGCCTTCGTTCCTTTCGTCGTCCTTGCCCCAGTGCGGCTCGCTGTATTCGCCGACCTTGTTCTTGGCGATTCCCGCCTGTTGCTTGACCGGAATAGCGTCGTCTGGAACGTGGTTGAAATACTCCGGGCTGAACTCGAAGGCATAGGCGGGCACTTCGTCAAAGCGAGGCATAGCCTCCTTGAGCATGGCCGGTTCGTAGAAATACCGGTGGCCTTCCGGGCACAGATCGTGGGAGAGACCGGCCTTGATGACCATGACCTCCCACTTCCGCCCGGTCTGATCGCCCGCCAGAATCCGGGCTTCCGAGATCCGTATGAACCTGATTCGGTGCATATCCTGAACATACGTCCCTTGACGCTCTACATCAAGCCCTTGAGAAACAAACTACTACAAGGTTCGCACGAAAGTGGTAGGGGTTCATATAGTCTCTGAAAAGGCAGCTTGCGAAATCAGGCAATTGATCGCGTTAAAGATTTGTTTTCGACTGAATGTTGCGAATTGCCTTTTGGAAAGGAATGTTGTATATTCGATCAGATTTTATTGACCCGTCAGCAAGTTACCCATCGCTTATGTAGTATCTCGCTTCCCATGAAGCCTGAGAAGCCAGAACCGATTTCGCTTCCCCAAAGAAGTCATCAGAAATACAGTCCACTGAGACAGACCTTGCCACAGACATCGTTGGCGAGGTCTGTCTCTCTTTCAGGTCTGCCAAATTCAGAAAGGTCATGGATGGTTAAGCTCTTAGTCCTCTTTGCATCAGTAGTGATTCTCTCTGCAAGTGTCGGAGCTCAGTGGAGCGATGACCCGCAAGGGCATATCCGGCATGCATGTGGGCCTTACAGTGTGCTTAGCGCTAACTCAAGCATCGTCTCTGATGGTATAGGTGGAGCGTTTTTCACGACGGGGTTTTCAACGGCGTCCTGGCATGATGAATCGCGCCTGTGGATCGTTCATGTGAATGCGGATGGTTACCTCACGCTAGAGGGTGACGAATGTCCTGACATGCTGAGAGTCGACAGTATGCAATACGGCAGCAGCCGTATAGTCGCAGGAGCGAGACTCGTCAAGTCGGAGCCGGAAGGCACTGTAATCGTATTGCTTGAGAGGTACTTACTGGACGATTTTAGCCAACCCACATATGATGGAGTGGTCGTCGCGAAGTTTGACACGTTGAGCTTAAGTGGGTTCGGCAGGGTACTAATTTCTGATACAACCATACATCTTATCGGAAGAGGGTATGAGGGTCTCTGGGACTTTCAGGGGCCATATGGCGGTCACAGCGATCTGCGCGGTGGCCTGCACATGTCATTCCAAAATCTAACAACGGGCGAGCGATACTACAATCACTTGTCGGCAGAAGGAACATTGCGTTACCCTTTGCCTGGCGTTTCTCTGCGCGGCCTGTATTTGTATGCTGATGGAGCAGGTGGCATACTTGACACGTGGAGCAATGAATCGCAGATGTACGCACAGCGATACAATGCGTTGGGCGACTCGGTTTTTGAATCAGGAGGGCGTCTTGTTTCTGTAGTTGGTACCGGCGGCCCCTTATTCACTCTTGCTCCTAACCGCATATTATATCGGACAGCCGAGGATAGTGGAGGAGGGAACTATTTTCAGTATGTTTTCCTATTGGACACCAATGTAGCAAATTTGTGGGAACCACTGGGTCGGGACTTTCGAGTAGGTGACACATTCGTTGGAGCCATTCTTCCCGACAAGACCGGCGGGTTCTTCTACTTTGAGCGGGATAGTGCTCTTGATACCATGTCCACGGTCCATCGGTACGGGACGCAAGCTGAACTGTTGGCATCCGGAGTTCACAGTCACCGTTCATTGTGGCAGGCGGATGCGCTCGGCGGCGGCTATTATTACGGAATGAACGCAGCCATGCACTCAGGAGGTGTCTGGCGCTGGGAAGCAGATATGACACCAGCGTGGGAAGATTCGATTCTTGTGTGGCAATGTGATACATGCGGTTCAGAGAAGTACATGGCAGCAGAAGGAGGCAGTTTGATTGGAGCCCTCGGCACGTCATCAGGTTTTGCGTTTTATCATCTCAATTCGGACGGTAGGTTAGGCCCGCGAACTAATGTCGACCTGCCTCCAACATTGATGCCAGATAAGTTTCAAATCGTCTCTGTTTATCCGAATCCTTTTAACGGTCCATTGCACATCCAGTTCAAGAGCAATACGAGTCGAAGCGTGAGGTTAGTAGTGTACGATGTACTGGGGCGCGAGATTAGTGTGGGTGAACCCCGTTGGGTGTCCGCCGGACTTTCGGAGTGGGTATGGGATCTTCAGAATTCGACAAGCGGGGTCTTTTATCTCAGGCTCGAGTCAGGTAATCGAGAACTCGGGGGAATCACTCGTGCAATTCCAATCGTTCATCTGAAATGAAACCTCGTTTCGTGAGCAGGACGATAAACAGGCTCGCACCGTTTGAACAATTTCCCCCAAGTAACAGAAAAGGAGTACAAAATGAACGCGCGACTATTGGCAGTCTTCGTCATAGTGAGCATTTGTTCTTTGGCTCTAGGGGCACCTTTTGACAGCGGGCCGAAGGAGTTCACTCAACCTGGTGGCACGAAGTTTTTCGGTCGATATTACGGAGACGAGTTCGAAAGTTTTCTGCGAACGTCGGATGGGTACACATTCGTGGGCAGAACTCCTGATGGTTCTGAAGGGCCGTACGAATATGCGGCAATCGGTGGCGACGGGAATTTCGTGGGAAGCGGGAAATACGTGGGCATTGATCCTGCTCCCGCTGAGGCATACATGCTCGACCGGTGCTGTGCAGCAAAGGACGCCATACTTGTACGCATGACAGAATTCTATAATTGGTTGGACGGCAGCGGCGATCTCGACAATTGGCGTGATAGCACGCTGATGGCATGCGCAGCCAATGACACTCTTGTGATCAACGTCGGCCTTCTTTTGATTGACTTTCCCGACAGATTGCACGTTGAGAGTTGTATCGACACTGTAGGCACTCCGGATCCGTGCCTGATCTACGCAGGTCAGAAGCCGCGTCATATCAACAACATGATGAACTCGATCGGTACGTATCATGGGTACCAGCCGGGGCACGCGATCTGGCACGGAAATCACAATCCGAATCTGCACCCAACGTGGCAACAGCGGGTATACGGGAGCTTCCGTGAATATTGGCGAGAAGTGAGCTACAGTTTATGGGATGTGAGATCCACGATAATAAATGCAAATGATGGACTGGATTGGGCCGATTGGATTACCACAGACAGCAGTCAGTGGTGTTACACCCCGCAAAGTCTGGCAAACCACGTCAAGCAGAAGGCGCGCGATAGAGGATGGAGTGTAGACAACTATCATCAGATTATCATTTTCTACCCGGGAGACATTCGAGGCGCGCTCTACAATGGTCATGACCAGCTGTTCTACATGTTGGCGTTCAGCTCAGATCCAGAATGCGTCCTCGTGCCACTTGGCGGGCCGGATACTCAAATGGGCTGGAGATTCGCCCATATCGGAACAATGGCACACGAGTGGGGTCACCTCATTGGCTGGACGGACTTTCGCGCTGCAGGGCTCGCTTCGCTCATGGCACAAGGCAATGGATTGGGGCCGTCTGGGAACGGTGAGGCTCGGCCGTGCAGACTTGGTGCGCTGCTTGAGCACCAGATTGGCTGGTTAGAATGCATGTCTCAGGATCAAATCGGTGGAATTGTGGAGTTGACCTCCAGTCAGCATGTGGACATGCCCGTTCCGACTGAGAATAGCCACACTGTCTGCAGTTTTGGCAATTTCCTGCTTGAGGGACGCCATATTCGGAAAAATCTTCCGTACGAGGAGCCCATTCGTGGACAGTATTGGCAGGGTGTCGACGACTTCATGTTTCAAGGTGAACTTCCAGTGGGAACGAATCAGGCGCAAATGGTGATTTGGGATACAACCTGCTCTACATATTACTGGGACAATTTCCATTGCAACAGTGTTGTTCGAAACAGCTCCAGCCTTACTTACATGTGGCGTGCGGACCCAGCGGGCGGAGACTTTCAGTGGTGGGCGTGGCCGGGAGAATTTGCACATTCACCTAACACACTCAACTGGACGCCGTTCACGTTTCCAAACACGGGCACAACGGGCAGTGCTATCTTGAATATTCTTCCGAACGATGCGGATAGTACGCTTGGATTTGATTTCGTACTGAATTCGCCTCAGAATGGGCCGCTTACGATCACGCAGCCGGTTTACGCATACAAGGAGTACCAGTTCACTGACGATGTGATTATCGCTGCCGGAGGCGAGCTGTGGGCTCAAGCACCTTACCAAGGGACGATGTCAACCCTGAAGTTTGGAGCGGGTAAGAATCTGATCGTGTCACCTGGCGGTTTCATTAAAGCCCGTGGTGCGAGTGGCACGAACCGCGCGCTGTTCCAAGGTATTAACACCGATCCACCAAATGCGTGGGGTGGAATCGTCTTCAACGGAACCGATTGGCAGAACCAGCTCGAGTTGTGCAGAGTAAGCGATGCAGACACGGGAATCACCGTGGGAGTGAATGCGTCGGCTTCGGTGGTCAACTGCGAGATCAATGCCCACTATGCGGGAGTTAAGACTCTGACCACCAGCTCAACCATCAATCTCGCTGGTGATTCGCTTACTACACCGAGCTATGCAATCTATAGTCCGGCGGGCACGATCAACTTCTCCGGGCGCAATTCGATCAAGGGGATCTACTTGGGTGGCGGCTTGCTGTCATTCGCACCCGGTAGTGACATCCGGATCAAGCCGGATAGCTACATTCATTGCTACGGAAGCTTTGACGCAAGCGGCACCGCTGCGCAACCGATAATCTTTCAACGGAGTGGTGCGACAGCATGGGCTGGAATTCGTATCGAGGACCACGGCACCAACAACCACATGAGTTACGCGACGGTAAAAGGAGCGAGACACGGCATAATTGTAAGTAACAGTAGCCGAGCAATGTTGGATCACATTACCGTTCAGGACTGTGAAAGTGGCGTCGTGTATACCTGGTACTCAAGCGGCAGCCTGACCAACAGCACGATTCGCAACAACAGCAAGCGTGGGGTTTTTTTGCTGCATAACAACGCGAGCCTCAACAACAACGCGGTTTACAACAACGGCTGGTACGGTCTCCGCATGTGGGGCTGCAACTACTCGAGCATTATGTACAATACGGTCCACGACAACGGTATCCTTCACGACCCGAATGATGCGTACTGGACGGGAATCCAACTTCTCGAAGGCGCCGCGCATCTGACCTGCAATGATGTATATGAAAACGAGGGACCGGGAATGCTTGTCCTACCCCAAGGATTCGGGTACATGGGGAATGGCGGCGGACATAATGACTTTCGAGATAATAACCAAGCCATATCGATAGGAAGACCGGATTTGGGTCAGTTGTGCTTGTTGTCGGGCCGCGCTGACATCAATTGTGGCATGAATACTTTTGAGGATGCCGAGGATCAGCACGTCCTGATCTATGAAATGCCGCTACCAATCCCTGACAATCGCCGGTTCGAGTTCAGCTATTGGGGAACAACCGATATCGGAAACATTCTGGATCGAATCCCAGGTGATCCTGACATTCTGCCGATCCTCGAGGTGGACGCAACTTGTCCGCCCGATCCGAACATCCCGGTTGAATGCATGGAGGAAGAGGAGCACAGTGTGTTCCTTGAGGGCTGGGAACATGAGATGGCTGCTCAATTCAACACAGCGGTCGAACGCTACGAGAATTATCTGAACTTATATCCTGGCGGCAAGTACGAGGCGTTGACCATAGACCGGTTGCTCTTCTGCAAGAAGGCACAGGATTGGAGTTGGTCAGACACTCGGAACTATTTCCTGCAAATGGCTCAAGACAGTTCAAAGGATTCCTCTTTCGTGGCTTTGTGTAAAGCCAATGCCGCGTGGTGTTTGATTGAAATGGACGATTGGTACGGAGGTTATGAAGAACTGGTGGCGCTGATTGACACGAGCCTGAAGGAATATGCCTACTTGAGCGTTTCGCTCAAGACGCTATTGGCAGAGTTGAAAGCCGATGAATCAGAGATTCTGTCCATACCAGGCGACGGAAACGGTCGTAGTGATGGAAGCAGCATAGATGAGACGGCTGCGACTTTCGAGGCTAAGTTAGCCGATGTTGATAACAAGCTGAGTGCTCTGCTTGCGCAGTACAGGCCCCCCGATGGTCCTCCGCAGACTCAGCAAGTGCCAGTCATCCCGACTACCTTCGCTCTGTATCAGAACTATCCTAACCCATTCAACCCTGTGACGGAGATTCGGTTTGACTTGCCCGAGAAGGCTGCCGTCGAACTAAGGGTGTTCAATACACTCGGGCAACTGGTCGCAACCATTGTCGAAGAGACACGCAACGCTGGTTTTTATGAAGTGCAATGGGATGCGAGTGGTTTCTCGTCTGGCATGTACGTATGTCAACTTAGAGCCGGCAACTTCGTGGACTCGAAGAAGATGCTGCTGCTGAGGTGACACCTGATCCGATGCGAATAGAAAGGACTTGGGCTTCGCGCTTGAGTCCTTTCTCTCTACTGGTCGCCGCCACCAACGACTCCGGCACAATGACCCACGAACACCCGCAGTTGATCGTCTCCCCCGGCGGGCCGGAAGGATCGCGCGGATACATGAGTTTGATCCTGCCGTCGTAGAGTCTGAATGACTCAGTCACCGGAACCTGCTGCCCGTCAATCCGCTGATGTTCATCCCGCCGCCCCGGGCGCCACTGCCCTGAGACCCATTGCTTAAGCAGTTTCTGCGGATTGTCCAGCATCGCCGCGAGCGTCTGAACCTGAGTATCGAGTGCAATCGAGTACACCCGCACACCCCCTCGACAAGCGCGGACACACACCCCTCAATCCACCCTCCAACCCATTTCCAACCCTTCATGCAGGATTTCTGCCGGAAGACCAGCCACATCGGGACAAAAACCCCCTAACCATTCCAAAAAACCGGCGAAGTGTTCGATCAGAGAACAAAGAAAAAGCCGATGATGAACTCACCGGCTTCTCTCTTGGTCTTGAAATCAGCCTATCGAATCAGCACCATCTTCTTCGCATCGCTGAACTTCCCGGCCTTGATCTGATAGACGTAGACGCCGGAAGCTACCGAGATTCCCGAAGTGTTCTTACTGTCCCACAGAACACGATACGCTCCGGCAGGACGAACATCATCTATCAAGGTTACCACCTCCTGGCCAAGGATGTTGAACACCTTCAATTCCGTACGGACCGCCTCGGGAAGATCGAAGCGGATTTCCGTCGTTGGATTGAAGGGATTGGGGTAGTTCTGATAAAGACAGTATTCCGTTGGAATCGCCGAGCTCTTGGCTCTCGTGGCGAGTTCCGAACCATCCAGAGTCTTGGCTAGCTCGATCACACGACGGCGGAGTTCGGGAAGGTTCTGAGTCTGCACTTGCGGTAGCCGGGCCTTAAGCTTTCCATCCCGATTGTTGAAGAAGTAAACACCCAATGCATCCACCAGAGCCTTGATGGAATCGCGAGATGACTGGGAATGCTCGATCATACCTTCCAAACCCGTCAGAGCTTCCGATGCCTTCCCCTCGCGAGCCATTGCCACAAACGACAGACGGCGAGCCAGTGTGCGGGTTTCCTCGTCCGGTAAAATGTATGATTGGGCGGCGAGGAACTTGCTGATTTCTGTTTTCGATTCGCCTCGCTGTACAAGATTGGCGAGACGCACCAATGCGACGGGCAGCCATTTCGAATCGGGATGCTTCTCGATGAAATTCGTGACCGCCATAACCGCTGCAACGCGATCACCCGACTTGGCGATGTCCTTGCACGTCCTCCACTCTACCAGTTCGGCATGGTGCGATTGCAGGCGTTGGCTCTTGGTTAGATACTGTTTTCGGATTGAGAAATCGGGCGCAGTCGCTGATGATTCCGCAGATTTCCCGCCTAAGGGATCGGCAGACTTAACAGACATGTTCGCATTCTGGGAAATTACTTTGGCGGCGATTACATTCTCTTCCCCGTCATACGATTCGGCTCGACCTTCCGATTCACCAGTGGTGATGATCGTCCCTCCGATCACAGCCGCACTTCCCCCTTCTCCGCACGCCAGGAAGTTCGTCAGCGACGTATCCAGATTCCACTTGGCGGGATTCGTGGGATAGAGATAGCTGTAGAAGTTGGTGTCCTCTGGTGTCACGGGAGACCAATTGTTCATGGACACATCCCAGACATCCATCGTATCGCCCGATCTGATGTAGCAGCCCAAGTCCGACCACAGTTCGAATCCGTTTTCGCCGTCTTTGAGGTCCACGTAGGAGGGATCGCCTGAGTAGAGAAGAAGACCTGTACTGTCGGCGAATCGTGTATGCGATTCGAGAATATCCACAGCTCCCTGCTCGACCCAGAGCTCGGCTAATGTATCACCGTTCGACGCAATATCGCAGCACAGAAGCGACAGATTGCCACCTTCCCAATTGAGGATGCCGTAGTCGGAACCACCGGTAATCACCGTGGACTCCAAGATTAAATCTGCGTCATTGTAGTAATTGAACACACCCACATCCCCGCTGCTGTCAATGACGCAGTTCTCCACATGTAGATAGGCGCCGTCCACGGTTGTCAAAGAAGTCCCAAAGCCCAACAGCCAGAGGTTCTCATCACCACCCATTCCATACAATGTCGAATTACGGAGATAGCTGGAAGTATCCGTTGCCAGGAACCAAAGACCTTCCCCGAAGTACCGGAACTCACAGGAGTCCGCCTTGAAGATCGGCAACCGAGTCAGGCCGGGGTGATCGTTACAGATTCCCCATCCGCAACCTTCGAGCTCGGCATGCTTAAGCTCTATATAGGCGTTGATCGAGTAGATATTGGAAAAGGCAGTACAGGAATCCCATTCCAGAGTCACGTGATTGTTCGCTTCCCCAAGAACGTAGAGTTTGGACATGGGCCATTGTTGATCGAATCCCGTGACCAAAATCGAACCGTTTGATCCGAACGTGACCGCCGGATTCTGGGAACCGGGATGCGGCAGGATGGTCAGGATACCACCTTGCTTGATCTCGATCTGACCGTTCACGTAGCAGGGAGCGTACATCACCACGCTGTCGGTAATCTCAAACTCCGTCCACACCCGAAGACCTTCGAGCAGTTTCCGAGCCGTGTCCAGATGCGCAATAACTTGGGGAGAAGCCGCCAAGAACGTATCGGTAGGCATACGCCGAATAGACAGCATCTGCTTCTGAACTCGAGCGCTGATACGGTCGAACAGCTCCGGCGTGAAGCTGGCCAGCGAATCATAGATCGCACTCGCTCGGTCAAAGCTGTCCACCTCAGCCCAACACCAGGCACCAGAATTGCATAGCCAACGCGCCAACGGGAGATCAGAGGTCGTGTCCGCAATGGTCAGCAGATACAACCTTGTGCTGTCAAATGATCCGGGTGCCGCTAAGTCCACGGAAAGCAGTCGGTCGGACGCAACACAGGCGTAGTCCGGTCCAACCGTGCTCTCAAGAATGTTCCGATAGCCGGTCTTAGCATCTCCGAAATCTCCCTCGATCTCATCATTGTGCGGATCGAGGAACACGCTGATTACGGAGTCCGGTGCCTCAGCGTCTCCTGCGAAATCCGGACACTCCGACCAATTCGTATCCACCGAAGCCAGCAGTACATTATCGGGAAGGCGGGATAGGATCGCGGTTGTGTCGGTCGTTCCCCAATAGACGTTCCGCCACCAGTCGCGGGTGGGTTGGTCTTCCCAATGAATGAGATCTTCTGCACAGGCCGAATCCGCAATCCAATTGTGACCGTTGTACAATCCCAAACCGACCCGTCCCCTCAGCGCGATCTGACCGTCGCCTTTCACCGTTCGGTTGTTGTACAGGCTGTTGCCACGCCAGTTCACGAGTGGAGAAGCCACCGTATCCACCGAGCTCATCATCAAGGCTCCCCCAAAGGCGGTAACTCCCGAACCCGTGTTCTCGTTCACTTCGTTGCATCTAAGAAACGCTGACGAGCCCGTGTAGAGTCCTATTCCACCGGCAGTACCATCTCCGCCGTTGCTGTCCACTTCGCAGTCTTCAAGATAGATTGTGGAGCGCGAGAATCCGAGTACTCCCGGTCCTGCGTTGCCCGTGATCGCCGTACCCTTGAGATTGAGAAGCGAGAGATTGGCGGCGATCAAGCCGTCTTTATTGCCGGCGAAGCCGCAATCCTCGACCAGGGCAATCCCGCCGTTGATGGCCAATAGACCCGTGTGGCAATCCGTGAACTCGCAATCGGCAAGCCGCACAATAGCCCGATCCAGCAACAGACCAGCTTCCGCCCGCCGAATCTGGCAATTTTCGAACTCAGGCGTATCCACCGCGCCGCGTTCAATCTGAATCCCTAACCAACGAAGTGTGTCCACATCCGCTTTGAACACAATCGGCAGCATTTCAGTTGCTTGACAGACCAATCGAGAGCCTTCAGTAACCACGAATCTCGCGGTATCGGCAAACGAGAACTCCGTTCCCGGCTCCAGCGTTACCACCGCCGCGCTGTCCAGCTTCGCGTCGGCAAAGAACGCGTTGCCGCTGATCCGGAGGGTGTCCTCGAAGGTAACCGGAACCTCGAAACGCGCGTCGGACAAAATATGAACCGAATCTTCGGGTATTCCGCTGAACGCAATTCCTCCCGTTCCTTTCTCGAAGACGACGTTGCTGAATTCCACCAGCCCCACATCGAAACCGCCCCAGCCCTGCGCCGAGTCCGCCAGCGCGATCCGTACCTGCTGCGAATCGTTTCCTGCGATCACAAATCGCTGCGCCTCTCCGACACCGGCCAGACTCTTCTTGAATATGGCGCTGTCGGCGACGTACAGCGTCGAGTATGGATATCCCGGCAACGGCTGAACCGTGACGGAACCGTCAGGACCGATCACGTGTGGTCGTGTCACAATGCCCGGCGTGTAGATCGTGTAGGGCGAGTCAATATCGCCCGATCTTCGACGCTCAAACGTGAAGTATGCCCGCTCACCGGCGTCGGGATCGGTCCATTTCGTGTCCCGTGCCGGATAGGAGCTGTAGCGTCCGAAGTCGTCGAATGACCATACTCGGTACTCAACGACACCGCCCGAATCAGGGAGATTCAGCTCAAACGTATATGTGCTGTCGGCCTGCTTCGGCAATTCGGTGGTGCTCCATTTGTCCTCGAAGTTGAAGCGATATTGCAGAACAACGCTCTGAATCGAGGTCACTGGCACTTCCGGGTAGGGCACCGGATAGGTGCGAACCGTGAGGGTCATCACGCTATCCGCCGCCGAACTGAAAGGTGGAGCAAAATCGGCGGCGATGGGTGGATCGAGCTTCCAGTATAGCCGCAAGAAATCCACAAAATTCCGGTGGCATTCGAAATTGGGGCCTACTCCTCCAGAATCAGTGAAGGCTACAAAACCACCTCCCGTGAAACGTTTGCCCTCTTCCCGAGATTCTTTCGCCATGTTAACAAGATCTCGAAGAGCAAGGGTGTCAGCCTCAGTCCAAAAAAGAGTATCTACTGTTTGGCGTGCGAAATTCACTTCCCAGTTTCCTGACGGATCGGGCACATTTTCCCAGCGATCGAATAAGTACCTCGCCGACAGGTCACCATCGTGAATATGCTCGGCCCACCAGTCCACGAAGACGATATGTGCGTTTGGATTCACTCCGGGGACAACGTCCAGCGTGCAGGAGGGTAACTGTTGGCCGTTGATCGGCGGAAACGGGTTGGAATGGCGTGTCAGTATGTTCCCATTCTGCGTACAGTTGAACATGTCGGCATAGATGAACAGCGGACGTGGCTCGCCGTCTGGTAGGTTCTGAAGTGCATCGTGCATTTCCGAGACGAAATAGCCATAGACGTCGGCATAGCTGTAGTATCCGAGAGATGGATCAGTCAGCAAGATCGAGTCGCTGCTCATGTATCCTTGGAATCGGCATTCGTTTTCCTTACTGAAAAATCCCGACAATTTCATGCCTCGATAGAATCCGGAGCTGTCAAAACGGTTCTTGAACCAGTCCATGTGATCATAAGCCACCGAGTCAACCCATTCCGGATGATCTATGCGTACATATGCTCGCGAATTTGAAGGAAGAGTGTCCGTGAAATAGGTCATCCAAAACAGATCTCCCCACTCATGGTACCTGAAATCCACGCGCCAGAGGGGATCATCCGCCTGAATGGTATCCATCCCAGTAGGAGGAATGATTTTGACATCCGGATTTCTCCACAGTTGAAGTATGGTGGAATATTCTTGTTCTACATCCCCACTGTAGAAGATTTGTGATGAATCCACCACCGCTCGCGTTTCTCCATCATAGGAGATGATCGCATATTCCGGCTGAGACAGGTACACGTAATTGACGGGACCTTCATAGATGTAGACGTCGTCGAAGTCCACCGAATCGCAGCCCGGCAACCTATTGATAGTGACGATGATCGAGTCCCATTTCACGCCCAGGGTGTGAAAAAAGACACTGTACTTCTGCCAATTCGTGTCACTGACGTTCTTGTGTGTCCAGGAATTCACCCGCTCCTTCCAATGAAGATCCTTGAATCGCACTGTGTCGTCGTTCTGATAATTAATTTGGTGGCGCCGATAGTCGAAGAGCTGCCAGAAAATCACCTTGGCTGGTCCACCGTGCACCCGCATCGAGAACTCATAGATCAGCCTCCGGCTCGGATTGCCCACATGGTCTTGAACGTGGAAACTGCGGGAAATAAAAACGGTATCATCCAGGAATGAACTTGCGCGTGCGAACCGATTACCTTCTTCTTCAACGATAGTCCAGCAGGGTTCGGTTCGAGACCACTCCTCCCATCCATCCTGAAAATCGTTATTAGGGATCAAGATCGTATCCGAGGGTACGATCCACACATTGTTCCCTACGACCGAATCCACCCGGCAAATGCTTTGCAATTGGAGGGACTTAGCGTTCCAGCGTCTAAAGTCATTGTGGGGTCTGGTCCAGGGATAGATGTTCTCCACCCAGTCGAAATGGAAGTTGGGCCATGCATCCAACGAATTGGTGCCCAGACGAAGGCGTCGCAGCGCCGAATCCAAACGATCTTGACCAGCACCGCTACCTTCGTATAGAGTTGGACTTCCATAATGGATGAGGGTGTTTGCCTTGCAGCTATCCAGCATCACATCCTTGGCCAATCTCAAAACGGCGTCCGCATGCACTTCCGGTCCTCCCGGCCATCCGGCATTCGGAGCGGAAAGAGGGATACAATCATTGACAAAGCGGCGAGGGAAGGTGGGGAAATCACGTACAAAGGCACAGGAAATCCTGCTGTATTGGGCTTGCGGGTCCTGATCTACAGCCTGGCAGAAGCTGGAGACTGCGTAGTTCATACCACGCGCGTTGGCGGATGCTATGTAGATATTGCTGTTGGGACTCACCCAAATGCGATATTCTTCATCTGTAGGCAATCGGAACGCTTGAGGACCCTGAACTACGGAAAATGCCCCTTCCATAGCATACCATAGTCCCATGCGGATAATCACATCAGGGCAGCCTTCGGTGGAGGAACACGGAATCGGGCTATCGTGACTGCTGATCTGTACCATCTCAGGCTCGGTCACACTGGCCATACTGTCCAGCCGCACTCGTAGTTCATAAGCGGACCACTTCACCTCTTTCGTGTAGGCGATCAGTATATTAGCATCATTCAGTTCAACGCACCGCGATGCGTGATTAAATTCGCAGCTCTGAATACATGGTTTTACATCCCCCCAACCTGCAAAGGCGGTCATTGGAACTGAAGACGCACCGATCAGAAAAGCAAGAACGAGTATGAACAACATGGCAACCTCCCTCTTCCTTGGTTCATTAACACTTCTTGATTCAGTGGATCAACCGTGCGGGGGATATCCCCGCCGGAATCTATCCGCTGTGTCATTCTGAGGGCCGCTTTCCTCACTCACGCGTCACTTTCATAGAGACCAAGCGGCCCGAAGAATCTCCGCCCACCCCGGAATCCGTCTCCCCCCGTTTAGGACCTATCTCGAAATAATACGATTCCAGATAAGGGATGCGGCGGCGAAACACAGCAGGGCGAAGTGTGCA